>JAGQHH010000377.1 GCA_020431945.1 Cyanobacteria bacterium HKST-UBA02
TCTTTCCGCCCCAGGGTTCGATGCGGCTGATTACAGACATCTTCGAGTTCTGCTCGAAAGATATGAGCAAGTTCAATACGATCTCGATCAGCGGTTACCACATAAGGGAGGCAGGAGCCACCGCCACCCAGGAGCTGGCATTCACTTTCGCCAACGGCGTCGAATATGTGAAAGCGGCTCTCTCCCGCGGTCTCTCCGTGGACGATTTTGCCCCCAGGCTGAGCTTCTTCTTCGTAGCCCAGATGAATTTCTTCGAGGAGATCGCCAAATTCAGAGCGGCCCGGCGAATCTGGGCGAAGATCATGAAAGAGCGATTCGACGCCCGGGACGAGCGCTCCCTGATGTTGCGCTTCCACACTCAGACCGCCGGCAGCAGTCTCACCCTGCAGCAGCCCGACAACAACGTCGTGCGCACCGCCATCGAGGCCATGGCTGCGGTCCTGGGAGGCACCCAGTCCCTGCACACCAACTCCAAGGACGAGGCCCTCTCTCTGCCCAGCGAAGCTGCCGCCCTCACCGCTCTACGCACTCAGCAGATCATCGCTTATGAAACCGGCGTCACCAATGTAGTCGATCCCATGGGGGGCTCCTACTATGTGGAGAGCCTCACCGACGAGATCGAGAAAGCGGTCTACGACTATCTGGAGAGAATAGAGGCCATGGGCGGCGCTATCCATGCAGTGGAAAGCGGTTTTATCCAGAAAGAGATTCAGAACTCCGCTTACGAGTATCACCAGGACGTCGAAAGCAAAGCCAGGATCGTAGTGGGGATCAATGAATTCATCGACGAAGCCGAAGAGCAGATCAACCTCTTGAGAGTGGATCCCGCCCTGGAGGAAGATCAGAAAGCCAGTCTCAAAGCCGTTAAAGAGAAGCGCGATCAGGGCAAGGTCGATGCGTCGCTGAAGCGGTTGCTTGAAGCAGCATCGGCAGACGAGAATCTCATGCCTCTCATCTGCGAGGCGGTGGAGGTGTATGCCACAGTGGGCGAGATAAGCAAAACCCTCAAGCAAGCCTTCGGAAAATTCAGACCCATAGTGACGGTTTAGAAGATATGAGCAAGGGCGAGACCACAGTTTCCATAGTAATCGTCAACTGGAAGACTCCGGATCTGCTTGCTGCCTGTCTCGAGTCCATCGCCAGGGAAGACGCGAATCATGAAAGCTTCGAGCTTCTAGTCGTGGACAACGACTCCCGGGACGGCTCGGTGGAGATGCTCGCAGAGCGCTTCCCTGATGTGGACGTCACTGCCAATACGGAGAACACAGGTTTCTCCCGGGGCTGCAATCAGGTGATCCCGAAAGCGAAAGGAAAATATGTCCTCCTCCTCAATCCGGACACGGTGATCACTCCCAATGCCATAACCAACCTGGCCAGTTTCCTGGACCAGCATCCGGACTGCGCCGCGGTCGGTCCCAAGGTCCTGAACACCGACGGCACCCTGCAACTTGCCTGCCGTCGCTCTTTCCCATCCCTGGAAGCGAGCCTTTTCCGCCTCACCTATCTGAGCCGGATCTTTCCCAACCACCCTTATATCGCCCGTTACAACCTCACCCATGCCGACCCGGACAAGGTCCTGGCGGTGGATGCCCTCTCGGGCTCCTGCATGATGGTGCGGGCTTCGGTAATCGAAGCGATCGGTCTTCTCGATGAAGACATATTCATGTTCGGAGAAGACATCGACTGGTGCTGGCGCATGAAAGAGGCCGGCCACACCGTCTACTACACTCCTGACAGCGTCGTCTATCACGTCCATGGGGCGGCCAGCCGCAAACGTCCCGTGGGCACTACTATCAACCTCCATAAGGGGATGGAGGTTTTCTATAAGAAACACTTGGCAAAAAAATACTGGGCCCCATTCAACTACCTGGTGTATGCTGCAATCTGGAGCCGCGCAGGCGTTTTTATTCTTGTGAACCTCGCCCGCGGTATCTTCGGTCGGCGCAGAGAATTGCCTTCGGGCAATGCCGATCGCTCCGGATCAGGGCTGGAGGCTCACAACGTTGAATCGAACCCGGCCAGAGGCTGAAACGCTCACAAAACCCATGGCATCCACCCAAAACAATCGAGTTCTTGTCACCGGAGCTTCCGGGATGATTGGTCGACAGATTTGCGCTGCGGTACAGGCCACCGGTCATGGCGTGGTCAGAGCCCAGGTCCGGGACCGCACCGAGGCCCGGGAGAAAGTAGCCGGCGTATTCGACTTCGCCCTGGCCGAGCTCACCCAGTCCGATTTCACCATGATGCTGGAGCAGGACCACCGGGAGCTCACCAAGGGCTGCCACACCGTCATCCACACCGCCGGTCTGGTTCACAACCCCAATGCACCTTATCAAGAGTACGAAGTTGTCAACGTCAGGGCTACCCAGCAGCTGGCTGAAGCCTGCGTGGCCAACCAGGTCAAGACCCTGATCTTTTTCAGCTCCTCGGCAGTCTATGGCGAGGGGCCATTCTCGAACATCAACGAAAGCGCTCCGCTCAAAGCCAAGAGCCCTTACGCCGTCTCAAAGGCAACCTCGGAGACCTTTCTGAAAGGTCTCGAGGCCAGCATTCCCCGAATTATCATTCTCAGGCCCAGCCTGGTTTTCGGTGAAGGAGACCGGGGCAATCTCTTGAAGATGATCCGCGAGATCAAGAGCCAGCGCTACAAACACATCGGCAAAGCCGACACCGGCAAGTCCGTGATCTATGTAAAAGATCTCGCCCGGGCTCTCCTTCTCTGTCTGGACAAAGTGCCCGAGGGATACCATGTATTCAATGTCGCCAACCCCAGCCCGGTGACAGTCCACGATCTCGCCGAAGAGATCGCCAAAGCCCTGGAGCTGGATAAGAAGATCCAGACGGTTCCTGCCGGTCTCCTCAAGTTCGGCGTGAAAGCAGCCGAGCTTTTCGGTAAATCCCCGGTCTCCAGCGAGCAGGTCGAAAAGCTCACCACCGAGACCACCTGCTCCATCGAAAAACTGACCAAGGCCACTGGTTTCCGCCCGCGCACAGCCCTCAACCGGGCGATCAAATCCGAGATCACCTGGGCCCAGAAAAACGAATTGCTCTGAGCTCCCGTCCTAATTTGATCCGGCGAGCCGTCGAAAGGTCAATCGTTAGTGAAAGCAAATTTAATCTGCATCCTGACATAATATACTTGGGAATCGGACCGGAGCCGAAAACGATGCTGAAGAAAAAAATCCTTCTATCCTGCTCGATGATGCTGCTTGCTGCCTGTATTTCAGGAAGCACACCCTGCCTGGCGCAAGAAGACGACGCCAAACGCGAGAAGCAGATGCAGGCTGCCCAGGAACAGGTCATGAAAGCCGTCAAACGTCCGATCAAGGACAAATGGGCTGTGGTTATCGGTGTCGATCGTTTTGTCGACCCTCGGATTCCTCATCTCCGGTATTCATCGAAAGACGCCCAGGACTTCGCGAAGTTCCTGGTTGAAAAAGCGAATTTCGCCCCGGATCATGTTCTCCTTCTTCTGAACGAGGACGCCACCCAGCGCAATATCCGCTCCGCCATAGGCGATCTCTGGTTGCCGCGGCGGGTGCTCGACGACGACCTGGTGGTCCTCTACGCCTCCACCCACGGCAGCCCTAAAGAGCTGGATGTGGGCGGCGACAACTTCCTGATCGCTCATGACACCAAGCAAGACGAGCTCTGGACCACCGGCATCCAGCTCAAGGACCTGGCACCGGTAGTCGAGCAACGCACCCACTGCGATCGCGTGGTGTTGATTCTGGACGCCTGCAACAGCGGCGCCGCCGAAGCCGGGGGCAAGGGTCTCTATCGTGCCACCAATTTCGATCTCAATGCCGTCGCCGGCAAAGGCAAAATCGTCATCAGCTCCTCCGACTCGAATCAGCGCTCCTGGGAATCCAAACGCTATGAGAACGGTGTCTTCACCCACTCCCTTATCGAAGTCCTGGAGAAATCCAAGGACGGTCAGGACAAAGATATCGAAGCCGCTTTCGACAACCTGAAAGACAAAGTCCAGTCGGAAGTCCGTTTTGACCGCAAAGCCTTCCAGACTCCGGTGATGCGCAGCAAATGGGAAGGCGATCCCCTGGTGCTGACCGCCAAGCCTGTTGCTCCCAGAGATGTGGACGCCGACGACGACAATCCTTATACATTCAAGAATGTCATCAAGCGTGGTGGCAAACCCCTGGCTCTGGCAGAGACCAAGGCAGCCCCGGTAACGCCTCCAGTCGCCACCCCCACGACTCCGTCCGTACCCGTACAACCCACACCGCAGGTAGTATCTACGCCGCCAGTGCAGACTACGCCGGTACAAACCACACCAGCTCAAACGCCACCACTTCAGACCGGCAGCCAGCAGATTCTGGGGACCTGAACCACCTCCACCGTCACCGCCCCGGTTCATATCCCCACCAAGCCGGCCGGCAAGGAAGTGGATTACTGGGAAAAGTTCAAGATGAAGATGCACTAGGCTGAGTTGCGACAATAGTGGCGACACCCAGACCACCGGCAGCACACACGGAGATCAGAGCGCGACCCTGCTTGCCGGTCTCCTGGCGATGCTCGGCGAGCTGTCTGGCCGCTCCGGCGAGAATGCGTGCCCCGGTGGCGGCAAAAGGATGACCCAGACCAACCGAGCCGCCGTTGACATTGAGCCGGGTCCGGTCGATGGCTCCCAGGGGACCTGCCAGACCGAGACGATCCCGACAATAGCTTTCGTCTTCCCAGGCTTTGAGAGTACAGAGGACCTGGGCGGCAAAAGCCTCATGAATCTCGTAGAAGTCGAAATCCTGTAATGTCAGACCGTTGCGGGCGAGCAAACGAGCTACGGCATGGGCCGGAGCCATGAGAAGACCTTCGGCGTCCTCGAGATAGAAATTGACTGCTGCCGACTCGGCATCGATGAGCCAGGCCAGGGGCTCGATCCCATTAGCATCGGCCCAGCCCGCGCTGGACAGTAGAGCTGCAGCAGCGCCATCGGTAAGAGGAGTGGAATTTCCGGCGGTGAGAGTGCCTGCCCGGCGGTCGAAAGCCGGAGCGAGGCCGGCCAGCCTCTCCGGAGAAGTGTCTTCTCTCAAGATCGAATCACGCTCGAGACCCAGATAAGGAGTGACGAGATCCTGATAAAAGCCCCGCTGGTACGCAGCAAGACCGTTGCGGTGGCTCTGGAGCGCAAGCTCGTCCTGATCCTGCCTGCTCACCCCCCATTGCTTCGCCATCATCTCGCAATGCCGGCCCATGGAAAGCCCGGTGCGAGGCTCATCGACACTGCCGGCTTCCGGCCTGAGCATCGCCGGTCGAAGTGAGGTCCAGGCCGAAAGCCGGTCGGCGGGAGTGCGGGCCATGGCAGAGCGCACAAGCACATCGCGCAGGCCCGGCGAAACCTCCACCGGTATCAGAGAAGCCGAATCTACACCGCAGGCTATGCCCGAATCGATCTGCCCCAGGGCGATCTTGTTGGCGATGAGCACCGCAGCCGTCAATGATGTAGCGCAGGCCTGTTGCAGATCGAAAGCCGGAGTGGAAAGCTCCAGCCTACTATCGAGAAGGCTCTCCCTGGTGAGGTTATAGCTCCGGGCCGACTTGAGCACGGCACCGCCTGCCACCTCTCCGAGTCGCTTGCCTTCGAGAGCGAAACGAGAAACGGTCCTTTTCAGGACGAAAGTGAGCATCTCCTGGTTGGTAGCCTGCCGGTAATTCGTGAACGAGCGAGCGAAAGGTATCCGCTCGCCGCCGAGAATCGCTACTGGTTCTACTTTTCGGCTGGCTTTACGGGGCAATGGTGGATCTACCATTTACTGAAGGACGCCTGAAGTCTAACATACCGAAAGTCTCGTATAGAAAGAGTCATGGCCTTCGATCAATCCTGCAAAGCTCCGGCAAACGAATTCGAGATTCCTACCGTCAAACGCGGTCAGGCTGTAGCAGCCTGCGATCGAACCGATTATTCCGGGCTCAAGGACATCGCGCCAGGTGTGACCACTTCCGGATCCATGTGGCTGGAGGCCCAGAATCTGCTTGCCAGCCGACAGTCTAGAGCGAACCAGAACCTGTCGCCGGTCCAGGTCGAGACAATGACCGCCGAAGCCAGAAACCAGGCAATGCAGGCCTATGATCTGAGGCAATACCAGATCGCCTCGCCAGGCGTCTTCCGGATCGATCAGCAAAAACGCGGATCCGCCAATGTCGAGCTGGGAAGCGGTTTTACCGTGGGACCCGAAGGCTCCTCCTGCAGGATCATCACCGATCATCATGTGGTGGCTAGCGATCAGGGGAGCATCCTTCCTAATCTGGTCATTCAGGGCAAGGACGGCAGCCGATTCGACGCTTCCGTTACCCGCCTCTCGGCAGGACAAGACCTGGCTCTTTTGAAAGTACCCCTTTCAGCAATGTCCTCATGCCCGAGCCTGCCTCTGGCTCGAGATACCAACTCCCTGAGAGCCGGGACAGATCGAGCCACCGCCGTCGGCCATCCGAAAGGCTCTGTACGTCAATTCATCAGCGGCGGACAGGTAGAACGGAAAGGACGGACATGGACAAACCTTGACGGCAATCCTGAGCACAAGCCCTGGGATGACAATCCGACCGTGGAGGTAAAATCCCAGGCCATCGGCGGATTCTCCGGAGCACCGGCGATGGTGAACGGTGAAGTAGGCGGAGTGGTACAGGCCAAGATCGGTATGAATTCTCTGGTCTTCACACCGGTAGAAAACGTCAGGAGCTTCCTTTCGATGCCGGACAATATCACTCAAACGCCCGCCCGTCAGCCGTCCGACAACAGCATAGTGGCCGGTCCCCTGGATTGTCAGTACGAAAGTGCTCGCAAAGAAATCGAAGCCCGCATCGCACGCCACGAACTCAAAAGCGCCGAATTCTCCGGCACCACAGGTGATATCAAACGATTTTATTCTTTCACCGACGGCACAAGCTTCACGCTCTACGACGGCAGCAAACGCTGCCAGGAGTTCCGCGGCTTCAGAGCACACGGTGGAGTTTAGAAAGCATAGTGAAATCACCCGAGTGGGTGATTAATTCTTGCAAGCCCAGGACACTAGAGCACGCGGAATTGGAAGAATGAAGCAACTGGGCGAGCTACGAAGAAAAATCCGACCAGCTCCTGGGAAATCATTCCTGCACCATGATAGGGCGATTGTCAGCGGGCTCTGATCTGAACTAGAATAGGCCCACGGCGGAACTTCGAACTACTTATCAATGACCAGCGAGACAAAAGGAACATCCGGGGAAAGAAAAGACGGGCGAGAAGGAGAGAATCATGATCTGGACTACCAGATAAGTATGCTCCTCAACCGGGATGACATAAGCGAAGGCGATCTTCCCATTCCAGGGAAGGTACGCCGCAAACTCCTGCTTGTCAGAAGTCGGGACGGTAGTCTGACAACCCTGGCAGAAAGGCTAGCCGCCTCCTTTGAGGCCGACTTCAGCCTGCAATCCGCTTACTCCATCGATGAGGCTCTCAGAGCGCTCTCCAGACAGAGGTTCAGCCTGGTGGCTCTGGATCCGTCCCTGCCGGATGCCCCGGGTCTTGACGGGGTGAGAGCCCTCCGGGACTATCTCGATGTTCCTCTGGTGATTATTGCCGAGAGAGATGAAAGAGAGCTGGCTCTTGAAGCGCTCAATCTGGGAGTAGAGGATTATTTGATCGCCGGAGCCGATGTCGAGATGATTGGAAGAGCAATTCTTTTTTCCATCGAGCGTCGGCGTGCGGACAGACTGGAGAGAGCCTCTCTCAAGCTGGAAAAACTGGCGACCAGAGACGTTATCGAGCACGCGCCGATAATGATAGCCAGAATTGATGAGGACTTCCTGATACGGGACTGCAATTCCAGCTTCGCAACATCAGCCGGCTGCAGCCTGCAGGAGATCAAAGGGCTCGACCTGCTCGAGGTCATACCGGACCTGGCCATGTGCCACATTCTCACAACGGCACTTTCTAGTGGCTCTACATTCACAGGTCGACTGCCTATTCACAGACTGCACGAGCGTAAAGATCTCGACTCCACCTGGGATATTTATATCTGGCCGGTCAAACATTCTATGAGCGAGCGAAAAGAAGCTCTGCTGATCGCGGTTGATGTGTCGAAAGAGACCCATCTTGAAGCCGAGCGTGACGAATTCGTCGCCTCCCTCGCTCACGAGGTTCGCAATCCTCTATACGGACAGGTCCAGGTTCTGGAAGCTCTTATGAGCAAGCCCGAATCCCAGGACCAGCAGAAAATCCTTACCCAGCTTCGGGACAGCGCCCGCGACCTCCTTGGTCTCCTTGACGATCTGATGGGAGTCTACGCCATGGGATCGCATCACAACGACGCCTGCGAGCTTGTCGACTTTGAGATGCTACTCGAGAGGCAGCTCGAAAAAATAAGGATTCCTGGCTCTCTTTTCGGCAAGGAAGTCGAAATCAGACGCGCGTCTGAGATTCCACCAGTTAATGCAAACCGGATCAAGCTAGAGAGAGTTCTGGCGAACCTGCTGCATAACGCCTTGAAATTCTCGGATCCACGAACAAAGATACTTATCGACCTTGCAGTGGAGACCAAAAATCTTCTGTTCTCTATCAGTAACCGGACAAGTTACATCGATTCGACCGACCTGGAGCCCTTGTTCGATCGTTTTTCGGGTGGCTCGGCTCAACCTCATTCCTCGGGCTTCGGACTCTATCTCACCCGCAAGATCCTTAGCTCTATGGGTGGAAGCATCGAGGCGCGGAGCGAGCGTCCGGGTGAAATAACATTCTCGGTCAGGCTGGCCCTCGCCCCGAAAACAAGATAAGCTCGATAGCGCCAAATTCTGGGCATATCAATAGCAAATGAAGTACTGGCTCATTTTCTTACCAGTCTTGTTGACTCTTTCCACGGCCCATTCCGGAGCCGGTATCTTGCCATGGCCCGTATCCCTTTCGGTCAAGAACAAATCAGGTGCTGCGGGCAAGTCCATAGCAGTGAAATGCACCCATCGCAATCATCTTAACCGGGCCCGGGTTCCAAGGAAACAGGCAACACAATTTAGCAGCGGGCGGAGCCAAATCGCAGCTGCGGTCCTGACGACCAGAGGGAGAGGCCTAACCAGTCTTAATACAAATTCCGGAACTCGGTGTTTTGCCCCAGGCCCGGGTAGCCCTGTCTGGCTTCTTTACGGCATTCTCTTGCTATGAAATCCGATTCCCAGGATCCCTCATAGACTCGGATTTAAACAATGAAAGAAGAAACGAAACAGGCAAGCGAGGCCCGGACCTCGATACTTTCGGATTTGCTTGCATCAGTAGTGGTTTTTCTGGTGGCCCTGCCCCTCTGTATGGGTATCGCCATTGCCTGCGGCATGCCTGCCGGGTCCGGAATCCTCACCGGCGTCATCGGCGGTCTGCTAGTCGGGTCCCTGGCCGGAGCTCCGCTCCAGGTGAGCGGGCCGGCAGCCGGTCTGGTGGTGGTGGTGGTGGAGATCGTGCAGCAGCACGGTATCGAGAGCCTCGGGGTGATCATCCTCCTGGCAGGCGCCATGCAGCTCGCCGCAGGCCAGTTCGGACTGGGGCAATGGTTCCGGGCGGTGCCGCCGGCGGTGGTGCACGGCATGCTATCCGGAATCGGTCTCCTGCTTTTATCGAGCCAGTTCCACGTGATGCTCGATGACACTCCGAGAAAAACAGCCCTGGAGAACATCATCTCCATCCCGATAGCGATCTGGGAAGGGCTCGCCTCCTCCCAGATCGAGCCGCATCATCTGGCGGCGGTGATTGGCGCCAGCACAATCGCCATCATCATCGCCTGGGAAAGGCTCCCCTTCGGCAGATTCATCCCCGGAGCCCTGGTGGCCATCGTCACTGTCACTCTGGTGGAAGGCACGCTCAAGCTTCCGGTCAAGCATGTGGACATGCAGGGAGGACTCCTGGATGTGATTCGCCTGCCCAGCCTCCAGTCCTTTTCTCATATCACCTCTTCGGACTTGCTGCTCGATGCCGTGGTGGTGGCATTCATCGCCAGTTGCGAGACCATGCTCACCTGCACCGCCGTGGATCGCCTGGCCATCGGTCACCGCACTCGCTATGACCAGGAGCTCAAAGCCCAGGGCACAGGCAACATGCTCTGCGGACTTCTGGGCATCCTGCCCATGACCGGGGTGATCGTGCGCTCCGGAGTGAATGTCAGAGCCGGGGCGAAGACCAGGCTCTCGGCAATCCTTCATGGTTGCTGGCTGGTTCTCTTCGTCGTCTTTCTGCCTTTCATAGTCGAGCTCATTCCTGTATCGAGCCTGGCAGCCCTGCTTGTGCTCACAGGCTATAAGCTCCTCCATTCCACCGAAGCCAAAGAGCTGAAAAACTACGGTCGATCGCAGGTGGCGATCTGGGCGATTACCGTTGCCTCGATAGTGCTTATCGATTTGCTCACCGGCGTTCTGATCGGGGTGATCATCTCCATAGCCAAGCTCCTCTATGATTTCTC
>JAGQHH010000378.1 GCA_020431945.1 Cyanobacteria bacterium HKST-UBA02
ATTACAATCGATGCCGACGAGCACCATGTCAGCAAGGCCGGTACCGAAGTCCATTTGCTTCCCAAAGAGTTCCGTCTTCTGGAGTATTTCGTCCGGCATCCCCACAGGGTATTCAGCGCCGACGAGCTTCTCGAGCATGTCTGGGAATCGGACTCCGCCGCTCAGAACGATACAGTCCGGGGACATATCAAAAGATTGCGAAAGAAGCTGGATACGCCCGGTGAACCGTCTATCATAGAGACTGTTTACGGCGTCGGATACAAGCTCCACAGTGAAGATAATCAATAAGATTCGCTTTCGGCTCGCCCTCTGGTTCGTGGGCATGGTCATGCTCCTGCATGCCGCCGATGGAGCGCTTTCCCTGGTGGTCTTCGAGTCCGGTCTGAAAAGAACCATGGATGTCGGTCTCGAGGACTTGATCGCCGAGATCCAGCCGGTCATCGAGATAGATGACGGCAAGCCCTCTCTCGATGTCTGGGCCGGCCATGCCCGGCAGAGGAAAGATCTGATCCGGGCTACGGTTCAGCTTTTCGATCCTGAAAAGCATCTGATCAAGGAATACGGACCCCACGGTGTCACCCGTCTCGCCCGGGGAACTCTCAAAGGCGAGCACGGGGCGGTTCGGTCCATGTTCGCTCCCATCGAGAAGGACAGTGTAGCCATGGGTTATCTCCAGCTGCAGATGCCTACCGATATGTATGAGGATGCCATCAATCAATTCGGAGTTGCGCTCATCGTTCTGGCGCCGGTGGTGGCGGTGGCGGTGGGGATCTGTGCCTATGTATTTTCCGGGGCGGCGGTGAAGCCCATCGAGAAAACCATGTTGATGCTGCGGCGCTTCGTAGCCGATGCCGGGCACGAGCTCAACACTCCGGTAGCCACTATCGAAGCCTGCCTGGAGACGGTTCAGAATCCCTCCAAGATGGGGGATATTTCCAGCGAGCTCTTTCAGATGATGAAAAGAGCCAGCGAGCGATTGCGCCATCTCTCCAAAGATCTGATCGTTCTTGCCCGTATCGAGGATCCCGAATCGGAGTTGCACCGCACCGAGGTCGATCTGAGAGAAGTGGTTTCCACCGTGGTCGCCGAGTACGAGCCCCTGGCCAGGACCAGGCAGATAAGCATAGATATGGAGCACTTTTGCGATGCCAGCATCGAAGCCCATGAAGAGTCGATTTATGAGATTTTCAACAATCTCATCGACAATGCCATCAAATACAGCCCGGACAGGGGAAAGGTCAGCGTCAGCGCTGAGAACAGGGAGCAGCTCGTGATCATCACTGTTTCGGATACCGGACATGGAGTTCCTCCAGCCTGCATCGATCACATTTTCGATCGTTTCTACCGTGCCGACGATTCACGCACCAGCTCGGTGGGTGGCTCCGGTCTCGGTCTCTCCATCGTCAAGGCTGCCGTGGAACGGCATGGCGGCAACATAGCGGT
Source organism: Cyanobacteria bacterium HKST-UBA02 (assembly GCA_020431945.1). The sequence goes on from JAGQHH010000378.1 coordinate 1,444, forward strand.
GGAAAGCGTGGAAGGGGAAGGGACTACTTTCATGATCAGTCTGCCTGCCGGCTAGATAATGAATGGATGATTGTGATCTTGTGACGTAACGAAACTCTTGATGATCACAAGACGGTCACAATGCGCTGTTAACGTAGGAATCGTCAACAGTTCCGGCTATCCGGACCCTTTCAGGAAGTTACTCGGAAATATGCGGTAAGACCCCGAAATCTGGGTCTTGCTCCTTTGCGTTATTGAGTCCATCTTCCTTAGACAGGTAACATAATTATGCAAGCGACAGTGCCAGAAACAAGCCGGGATGCAGGACGCAAACCTCGCACCACTGACGATTTCGACAAAGTTCAGAATCAGGATAAGCCCCAGAATGGCCTGGCCGGGCTGAAATACTGGCGGCAGGATATGTTCGCCGGTTTCATCGTCGCTCTCGTGTCGGTGCCCCTGTCCCTCGGTATCGCCCTGGCTTCCGGCGCACCGCCTATCTGCGGTATCACCTCCGAGATCATCGCCGGTCTGGTATTTCCTCTTCTCGGCGGCGCCTATGTGACGGTGAGCGGTCCGGCAGCCGGTCTGGCACCGGTCCTCTTCGCTTCCATCTCGGCCCTGGGTCACGGCAATATGGAGACCGGTTACCATATGGTGCTCGGTGTCATCATGATCGCCGGTATCGTTCAGATTCTTCTCACTTATCTCAAAGCAGCCAAATTCAGCTATCTGCTTCCCCGCTCGGCAATCTCCGGCATGCTCGCTGCAATCGGTCTTCTGATCATCGGCAAACAGATCCCCAATTTCATCGGTCATAAATATGACGCCCATGAATTCTTCCCGATCATTGCCGAGACGCCTTCCCATCTGGCAGTCATGGACTGGTCCGTTTTCGCCACCTCGGTGATCTGTCTGGCTCTGCTTTTCGTGCTTCCCAAGCTGAAGATGCCTGTGGTCAAACATATCCCTGCCCACCTGGCGGTGGTTATTGTCGGCATCGGTCTCGGTCAGCTCCTTCATCTGGGTCCGGCGATGCTCGTCCAGATTCCCAGAGAGCTCGGCAACAGTATCGTTTTCCCTGACTTCTCCCTGCTCTTCAGCGATCTGACCCTGATTCCGACCATCGTCCTGGCTGTTTTCGCCCTTACTTTCGTGGACGGAACCGAGTCCCTGGCTACTATCCGGGCAGTGGATCAGCTCGACCCGCACAAACGCAAGTCCAATCCCCACAAGACCCTTTTCGCCATGGGCGTGTCCAATATCTGCTCGAGCCTGATCGGTGGTCTGACCATCATTCCGGGGATTATCAAAAGCAGCACCTGCATCATCGCCGGGGGCAAGACCGCCTGGGTCAACTTCTATAACGCAGTATTCCTGATTCTCTTCCTTCTGGTCTTCAGCGATCTTATCCGGCTCATCCCAATCGCCTGTCTCTCGGCAGTGCTCGTCCATATCGGTTACAAGCTGGCCGGTCCGCACAAATGGCAGGAAGTCTTCGACCTCGGTTTCGACCAGGTGCTGATTTTCGCTTCCACGGTGGTGGTGACCCTGATGAGCGACCTTCTGGTTGGTATCGGTGTCGGTATCGCCATGAAAGTCGCCATCCTCATGTATTATTCGATGCGCGCTCATGCCGATCACCTGCATGGTCATGATTTCTTGCAGTCGCTCTATTGCTCTTTCGTGAGCCTCTTCAAGAATCCCATCAGCGAAGTCAGACGTCACGGCGAGCGGGCCGAAGTGGTCTTCACCGGACCGGTGACCTGCTTCAACAATCTCGGGGTGCGCTCCATCCTGGAGGATGTTGTCCGTTATCACAAAGACGTGAGACTGTGCATGGCTTCTTCCGTGGCTATCCTCGATCATTCCAGCAGTGTCTATCTCGACACCCTCAAACGAGACTGCGCCCGCCTCGGTCTGGCCGAGCTCTCCACCGAAGGTCTCGAGGAGCTTCCCTGCTGCAGCAAGAACGTAACGTCACTGCGACACCGGGTGTTTACATAAAACAGGATCACCTATACTGACCTGGATGAAAGTCGCCTTTTTCGTTACTGATCTGCAAAAGGAGCAGCACCAGTATTCCACCTATCGCCTCGCCCACTGCTTGCAGCAGGGCGGGCATCAGGTTTTTCACACTGCTGCCTCGGACATGACCTACCGCAAGGACGGGGTCTTCGTAGTCGAGACATGGCGTGTTCCCGACGGTCCCTGCAAGAGCCCCCGGGCTTATTTCGAGAAGCTCCGGAACGAGGCGATCCGGGAGGAGACAGAAGTCGGGGACCTGGACATTCTCATGCTCCGGAGCGATCCCTCTCTCTCCCAGGAGGAGACGAGCTGGGCTGCCACCATGGGCATCGAGCTCGGGCGTCTGGCCCGGGAGCTGGGAGTGGTGGTCCTCAACAATCCGGACGGTCTGAACCGGGCTCTCAATAAGATGTATCTGCAGCTCTTTCCGGAACAGGTTCGACCCCGGAGCATCGTCACCATGAGCCTGGACGATATCGAGGAGTTCTCCGCCGGTCTTCCCGGCGATCTGATTTTGAAGCCGGTACAGGGCTCGGCAGGCAAAGGTGTTTTTCTAGTAAACCGGGGAAACCGGGAGAATCTCGCCCAGATCGTCCAGATCCTCTCCAGGGACGGCTATATAGTCGCCCAGGAATATCTTCCCGAAGCCCAGGAAGGCGACACCCGTCTCTTTCTGGTCAATGGCATGCCCCTGATACGAAACGGCAAATATGCGGCTTTCCGCCGCCTGAGAAAGGGCGAGGATGTGCGCAGCAATGTTCATGTGGGCGGCAAGATCGCCCGGGCCGAGATCACCCCGGCTATTCTCGAGGTGGTGGAAGTAGTCCGACCACGGCTGGTGAGCGATGGGATGTTTCTAGTCGGTCTCGATATCGTCCGGGACAAACTCCTGGAGATCAATGTTTTCTGTCCCGGTGGTCTGGGCAATGCCCAGCGTCTGGAGGGGGTGGACTTCGTCCCGGAGATAATCAGGCTTCTGGAGCGCAAGATCCACTCCAGCTCCTATTACCGGGAACGCTGGTATCACGTTGACGCCACCATGCTCTGAAGATTTCGAGAAAACAAACTTTACCCGCTTCGATTCCTCACAGAACGCTCACAGAGCCGGTTTAAATTCAACTGGTTGGCCCCCGGGGCCCTACTGAAACAGGAGTGGACTCAATATGTTGAAGAATCTCGTAGCCTCTCTTCTCGCCCTCGTCGTTTTCGCCGGTATGGTGAGCGTTCCTGCAGCTTCCGCCAAAGATGAGAAGCCTGCCAAGACCAAAACCGTGAAGACCAAGAAGAAAAAAGCCAAAAAAGCCAAGAAAGAAGAGAAGAAAGACAGCGCCGCTGAGCAATCCTCCGAAGCCGAAGGCGGCTCCGAAGAAGCTCCTGCCGATGGCGACGCCGAGTAAGAACTCGAGTCATTCGATAAAGGTGCCGTGCCTCTGGCGCGGCACTTTTGTTTAGTGCTAAAGTGCCCTGAAAAGCCCATATATTTCGAGGAAGCGCTGCCTGCGGTGGCCAAAATACTTCTAGTCGAGGACGAGAGAGATCTGAGAATCCAGATCGCCGACTGGTTCAAGCGCGATTGCTATCTGGTGGAGCAGGCCGGCGACGGGAATACAGCCCTGGATTTGCTCAGCGCTTCCACTTATGACGCCATCGTTCTGGACTGGATGCTACCCGGTCTCGACGGTATCGGGATCTGCCGGGACCTGCGTGCCCGGGGGGACCGCACCCCGGTGATCATGCTGACAGCCCGGTCTTCGGTGGAAGACATGGAGCGTGGTCTGGACTGCGGTGCCGACTACTATCTGAGAAAACCGGTCTCTTTGAGGGAGCTTTCCGCCAGCGTCCGGGCTGCCATCAGGCGGGGCGGTGAGATGACCGTTACCGAGACCCTGAGCGCTTGCGGTCTGAGCCTGGACCCGCAAGCCAGGCAGGTAGTCAGGGATGGTGTCGAGATCAGGCTCGAGCCCAAAGAGTTCAACCTCCTCGAGTTTCTGCTGCGTAACCCCAACCGGGTCTTTTCGCCCCAGGCGATCATCGAGCGGGTCTGGCCTTCCGAATCCATGGTTTCGCCGGATGCCGTGCGCACCTGCGTCAAGAGCCTGCGCTCCAAGCTCGGCAGCCGGGGTGAGGATTCGATCATCAAGAATGTCCGCGGGGTCGGCTACAAGCTGGAAACGAAATGGTGAGGTCTCAGCGTCTGCGCCTCACGGCGCAGTTCGTTGCCACGACATTCTGTATCTATATCGGGCTTTTCGGTCTCGGTCTGATTATCTTCAAATCGGCCCTGACCAGCTCCCTGGACAGCCAGATCGAGACGCTGCTCACCCAGCTCTCGGACGAGGTGGAATATGACGGAAACAGCCTCAGTCTGGCCAAACCCCGCCGTCTCACCCGCAAACAACCCATGGGAGTCCTGGCGGCGGTACAGCTCTTCAACCGTGACGGCAGCCTCATCCAGAGCTATGGCACCCAGGGCAGCCACGAGCTGGTGGACACTCTCGATGATTTCAAGCTGGGCAGTCTCTCCATGCGTTCTCGCTCTCTTTCTCTGAGCTCGGAGGAAGGGGCTCATGTAGGCTATTTGCAGATCCAGCTGCCCACCACCCTGAGGGACAGGGCAGTGAGCAATTATGCCACCACCATGGGAGTCACTGCTTTTCTGGGTTTCATCGCCCTGTCCATCGCCGGCTATGTTTTCGCCCGGCGGACGACAAGACCAATCGAAACTTCTTACCAGATACTCAGACAGTTTACTGCCGATGCCGCCCACGAGCTCAACACGCCGGTGGCCACCATCGCTGCGGCGGTGGAGAACCTCAAGGAAGAGCTCGAGCCGGAAAGCGAGGCCGGCTCTCGGCTCCTTGTAATCGAGCGAGCCGGTGCCCGGATGGACAAGCTGGTCCAGGACCTGATGCTTCTCATCCGACTGGGAGCCGAGACCGAGAGGCGACTGCGGGAGCCCGAGACTTTCGATCTGAAGATCCTTGTGGAGGAGACCCTGGCCGATTTCGCCGATCTCTATGCCCGGCAGAGTCTCGAGCTTGTCGCCGAGACTCTCGATTCGGTGAAGATCACAGGCTTCCGGGATAATCTCGGTCGCCTGCTCACGAACTTGCTCGATAATGCCTTGAAGTACACCGACAGTGGTGGCATGGTCAGAGTCAGCCTCCGGAGCGAAGGGAACGGGGCTCGTCTGGTAATAAAAGATACCGGATCCGGTATTCCGGAGGAGAGCCTGCCGGAGATCTTCAATCGCTTTTATCGAGTGGACAAGGCGCGATCACGCACGGAAGGCGGTAGCGGGCTCGGCCTTGCCATAGTCAAGGCGATCGTCGATCTGCATGGCGGTCAGATCGATGTGGTGAGTTCTCCGGGTAAAGGCACTACCTTTTCGGTCCATCTTCCCTACAATGGGGTCTGATGATGGAAGATCCCGAGTTAATCGCAGACCGGTACGAGGTCATCGCCAGGGCGGGTGAAGGCGCCCTGGGAAAAGTCTATCGAGCATTCGACCCGCTTCTCAAGAAAGAGTTCGCCGTCAAAGTCCTGGGCAAATCTATGCACGGACCCGAGGAGAAAGATCTCTTGCGTTTCCAGCAAGAGGCCAGGGTCATTTCGCGTCTCAGCCACAACAATATCGTCGGGGTCTACAACTTCGGTCTCGATGATGACGATGTGCCTTATCTCGTTCTGGAATTCCTGGACGGTCGATCCCTGAGCGCAATTCTCAAGGAGGACGGTGCCCTGGATCTCGAGGTGGCTATCGATCTATTCGTTCCGATCTGCGATGCCATGGGCTATGCTCACGATCAGGGTGTCGTTCATCGCGATTTGAAACCCAGCAATGTTATCGTGACCACCGAAGAATCCGGCGGGAGCCGACCGGTGGTGGTCGATTTCGGTATCGCCAAATTCGCCGAGATGTTCGTCACCCGGATGGAGCTCGAACAATCCACCGAAGGTCTCGGAAGCGGAACGCCATATTATATGAGCCCGGAGCAGTGTGACGGGCTGCCCACCGACTGGCGCAGCGATATCTATTCGCTGGGATGCATGCTCTATCAGTGTCTGACCGGCAGGCTGCCCATCGAGGGAGAAACCCTTTTCGAAGTTCTCGAAGGGCATCGGAGCCGTACTGCGGCGCCGATGGCTCTCGATCATGAGAGCCGGAAAGCTTCCATTGCCATAGAGGAGATTGTCTTCAAGGCTCTTTCCAAGGATCCTGATTCGCGGTTCCAGAGTATGGGAGAGCTCAGGGACGCTCTGATTGATCTGGCCGATCTGATCGCCCGGGAGAGAGAGCCCGGAGAAAGCAGTCCCGGCAAGACGAAGAGCTATGTCATAGGTAAGGGGGCAATCGTCCTGATTCTCGGGATTCTCGTCATTACCGGCAGTGGTTTTGCTGTCTGGCGATTCTTTTTGAAGAAGCCACCGGTGGCTGCTCCTCCTCAAAACATGCCTCTTGTAGATGCTCCCAAGAAGGATATGTATCCCGATCCCGACAAATCCGACGATGTCCTGGGCACATGGCTGGAAAAATATGCCCCCGCCGACAACGAGATGTTCCAGTGGACCCTTTCAGGTATCCACGACTGCGACCTGGAGGTGGAGAAGGCTGTACGGGGCGGCCAGATTCGCAGGAAGGTCTTTGTCGATTTCGCCGATCTCACCGATCGGGGGCTCAAGCTTATGACCGCCTGGCCTTTGAGTGCTCTGGGTCTGCGTCTTACCGAAGTCAGCGATACCGGGCTTGCCGAAATAGGCAAATTCGCCGATCTCGAATATCTCAGTCTGATCCAGCCCGGCAGTACCGTCTCTTCCCGGGGGATCGCCTTCCTCCCGGGTGCTTCCAGGCTCAAGACGGTCCTTCTGGGCGGATCCTGGGTGGACGACAGGGTGACAGGGGTGCTACGTCGCTCGCCCTGCGTGGAGGAAGTGATGCTGGAAGATTGCCGGGATCTATCTGCCAGGGGTTTTCTGGATTTGACCTCGATGAAGAGCCTGAAAAGGATCAGGGTCTATCGCTGCCGTTATCTGGACGGCGCCGCTTGCGAGAAATTTCGCAAAGCCCGCCCGGATGTGCTCCTCGTGCAGGCGAAAAGTCCGGCTCAGTCGAGACCTTGAGATTTGGGTACCAAAAGTTCACAAATATTTCATATCTTTAATCCACACCTCAGACCCCAGAAAATCTTAGTAAGTTCGTTTTAGCCGCGAGCATACTCGTCAGAGTTTCGTTTTTCCGCGAGATACGCATATGGGGTCGACATCAACAATCCATGGCGTGCCGGCGGGATCGACGGATCTCACGATAGTCGGTATCGAGCAAGCCCGGCGCAAGAAAAAGCAGCGCCAGGGTGGCGGCTCGGATGCGGCAACCGCCTCCTATCCTTATGTTTGTGCAGCCTGGGTGGAGAATTCCATCCCCTGCACGATTCGTGGCATCGGCCTGAATGCGCCGGTGCTCTCGGTGATCTATCCGGGAACCGCCGAGAGAAGAAAACGCCGGCAGTTTTTTTACGAGCTCGATCGGCTGGTCCGGGTCGAGACTGTGAACGGTGACGACTCGGTGATTTTCGAGCGCGATCCCTTGACCGGCGCCTGGTTCATGGCGGCTGACGGGATCAAGGCGCGAATGCCCGGAGCGGTCAGAGTCTCGAGCGACGGCATCCTGCACGTGCAAACGGACAGACGCGGTCTCTGCCGGGAGGAGCATCCGGACGGAAACGTCAGTCTCAATGAGAGCTGTGAGGAATGCACCACCGGTGATATCGGCATGCTCTCCATGGTCGGTCATGACCTGCGCTCGCCTCTCATGTCGGTGCAGGGACTGTTGACTCTACTGAGCTCGGGAGCCCTGGGGGAGATCTCCGAAAAGGCTCGTCTCAGGATACATGGTGTGGAAACCGATCTGAGCCGCTTGATTCGTCTGATCAATGATTTGCTCGATGCCGAGATGCAGGCCGGTGGACGCCGCCACATGCGCTTCGAGAAGCTCAGCGTCCGCGAGCTCTTCGACGCTGTCAGCTGGGCTCTTTCCGGGCTCGCCGATATGAGCAGGATCGAGCTTGTCACTGCCGAAAGCGATCTCGAGCTCCTCGCTGATGCCGATTCTCTTATAAGAGTACTGGTTAATATCACCGCCAACGCTATCAAGCATTCCGGCCCGGGCTCGCGAGTCTGCCTGTCTGCTCAGGACCGGGACGGAATGGTCGAGATCAAGGTGCAGGATTCAGGCACCGGCATCAAGACCGGCGATCAGGAAAGGATCTTCCAGCTCTGGCAGAGGGGCGACGGGGAAAACAGCACCGAAGGCTGGGGTCTCGGTCTGGCCATAGCCAAGTCGATTGTCGAGGCCCACGGCGGCAGTATCGGATGCACCGGACGCCAGGCAGGCGGTTGTACGTTCTTCGTGCGGGTGCCCCGGGAAGAGTCTTCTGAAGAAGATCTCGGAGAAATCTCCCAACTCAATCAAGCTGTTTGAATCGCCAGCTCGTCGGCACCGCTGCGCTTCACGCTGAAATTGAAGAGAGCCTGGCAGAGAGAGAGCTTGCCGGCCTCGAGAAGCTGGTGCAGGACCAGGGCCGAGTCGATATAGTGCGATTCTTCGGGCATGGTCTCTTTGAGGATGAAGCGAAGCGTGCCGGGATCGGCCAGAGCTTTTTTGGTGGCATGCTTGAGGACATCCTCTTCGCTGGCGTCGCCCCAGGACCCTGCATGCTTCAGAACCACCGAAGCGAGTCTCGGTCGGTCGAGGATCTTCTCTAGAATGAGAGCGACTTTCTGTCTCGACAGAAATCCGGAGAGCCGCAGGAAATCGTAGAAGGAT
>JAGQHH010000031.1 GCA_020431945.1 Cyanobacteria bacterium HKST-UBA02
CGAGGTTCTGAATACTGCCCGTGACGCCCACCGCTACGGAATAAAATTCGCCTCTCCCAAAATCGATATCAATGAGCTGAGGACCTGGAAAAACGGTGTCCTGGACAAGCTCGCCGACGGTATCATCGGACTTTGCAAAGGTGCCAAGGTCGAGCGCCTGGTCGGCCGGGCCACCTTCATCGACTCCAAGAGCCTGCGGGTGGACAGAGAAGGCGAGAGCAATGTCCGGGTGAAATTCAAGCATGCCATCATCGCCACCGGCTCGCGTCCCACGAAATTGCCCTCTCTTTTCAAGAAGGAGAAGGACATGGAAAGCGACCTGATCATGGACTCCACCTCAGCCCTCGCTCTTGCCGATGTGCCCGGCAAACTGCTGGTCATCGGCGGCGGCTATATAGGTCTCGAGATGGGCACCGTCTACGCCGCCCTGGGTAGCAAAGTGACGGTGGTGGAAATGACCGACGGTCTTCTTCCCGGCGTCGATCGCGATCTGGTCCGACCCCTTGCCACCAGATTGCAGGAAGATTTCGAAGCGATTCATCTCTCTACCCGGGTGGAATCCCTGGAAGTCAAAGGCAAGAAAGTAATCGCCGAAGTAAAAGGCAGCGATGTCAACGGTCCCATGGAGTTCGACCGGGTTCTGATTGCCGTGGGTCGAGTGCCCAATAGCAGCGATCTCGGCCTCGAGGAGACCGAAGTGAAGATCGACAAACATGGATTCATCGAAGTAGATCAGCTCTGCCGTACCGCCGACCGTCGTATCTATGCCATCGGCGACATCTCCGGCCAGCCCATGCTTGCCCACCGGGCCATCCGCCAGGGTTTCGTAGCCGCCGAGGTGATTAGCGGCCTGCCTTCCGCCTTCGACCCGGCAGCCATACCGGCTGTGGTCTTCACCGAGCCCGAAGTGGCCTGGTGCGGTCTCACCGACACCGAAGCCCGGGAGAAAGGTATAAAGGTGGGCACAGCCAAGTTTCCCTGGTCGGCTTCCGGTCGGGCCATGACCCTGGCAGAGCCCAGCGGTATGACCAAAATCCTCTTCGACCCCGAGAGCCAGGCCGTCCTCGGTGTCGGAATGGTCGGCCCGCGTGCCGGCGACTTGATCGCCGAAGCGGTCCTGGCTATGGAAATGGGAGCTGTTCTCGAAGATCTGGCGGTGGCCATCCATGCCCATCCGACTCTCTCCGAGACCATCAATGAAGCAGCACTCTCAGCGCTCAGCCGCATCGAGAGACAGTCCAAAGCCGCAACTGCCGCTCAGAAAATCTAGTAACAACAGGTTAGACCCTGAGGCCGGGCGTGGTACGTAGCTGATTGGAGAGTCCTTCTGACGACTCCAATATTTAACGTGTTTATCAGCCGCCTGACAGGAAAATATGACCTGGGTACATAGAAAAATAGTACATAACAGTTGCTCCGGGATCGGGAGAAAATATGCCTGAGCCGCCACAAGCCAATACGGAATCCCTCAACTCGGCCCTCAACCTCTGGCAGGAAGCGGTAGAGAAAGCCAGCGTCGATCTGGACAAAATTGTCAACAACTCGATCAAGCAGCTCGAGAGCCTCGGCCAGGACCTGGAAGAAGCTCTCGCCTCCGAGCTCAAGCGAGCCTCCAGCAGGACGGAAGCCATCCTGGCTGCCGATGTGGACGAGCTTTCCTCCGGTAAAGACGAGCTCCAGGGACAGCTCACCGAATTCGAGCGCCAGCAGGTGGAGCGGATGCTTACCATTGCTCAGGAAGCCCGGGCGCGGATCGACACTCTGGTGATCGAGACCAAGACCGAGATAATGGAGCAGTTCCGGGACAACCTCAAAGACCTGACCAGGCTTCTGGAGAACCCGCGCTCCGGCTTCGACGATATGGAAGAATCCCGGGCCGCCTCCATCGATGAGGTTGTGGAGCAGGGCAAGCAGAAGACTTTAGCCCGAGAGAATGAAGCAAAAGAGAGCCTTGCCAGGAGCGCCGACGAGCTGGGAGAGGAAGTGGCCGGAGCGATTGCCGCCGGACGCGAGCGAATCGACCAGAAGCTGGAAGAGTACGGCAAGGGCTTCGACGAAAAGATCAAACAGGTCCTGGAGCAGCTCGATGACCTCGGCAGCGAAACCACCGATCTGTCATCGGCCATCGCCAGCCAGGGAGTGCAGAGAATCGAGCAGTGCCGGGACAAGAACGAGACATTCCTGGGCGATCATATCGAGGACTTTTCCGGCTCGGTGGCGGAGCTCAAGAGCAAGTTCGAGAAAGAGCTCACCGACAAGACCGGTGAGAATCTATCGGTACACAGCCGCAGGCTCGAATATCAGGTGTCGGAAGCCAAGGCGACAATCAATCATGTCACCAACGATGCTAACGCCAGAGTAGTCGGTATTCACAAGTCTTTCTACGGTCAGCTCAAACGCCTGGAGCGTCGCTATCAGGACCGCATCAAGAGACAGCTTGCCAAACTCGAGACAGTGATGGCGCAAGAGCGAGCGATTCCTACCGATTCCAAGGCGATGCTCTTGCGATCCAGGGAGGAGCTCTGCCAGAGGCTCGAGACCGAGCTCAAAGCCAGGGGCGGAGAGCTGGTCAAGTCGATCCGCAAGCAGGTGGAGCAACTCGAAGACGACTTCCGCCGGGCCAGTTCAAGCTCCAGCGAACGGGTAGACAGCATCAGGCTCCAGACCATCGAGTCCCTGGAAAAACAGGTCAGGATAATCAGGAGCGAGCTTGACCGGATCAATAAGTCTTTCCGCAGCGACCTGGCTCAGATCAGCTCGGAATTGCCGGAGATCGAAGAAAGAGGTCGGGTGGCAGCCATGTCCGTGGCAGCCTATCGAGCATCAATGCTCGATCTCGAATCGGACTGAGAAGAGGTAGCAAGCGATGACACTGGCCGGCAAAAAGCTTCAAACCATCTACGATAACGGCACCGAGGCCCTGGCTGATATCGAGAACAAGACTCTCGCCAATCTCGATAAAGTCGGCAAAGCCGAAGACGAGAAACGCAATCGCGAGATGACCTCCGATTCTCAGCGCCTGGAAGAGCGGGCCCGGGAGCTCGAGGCTGAGCTCAACGTAGCCATGGACCGTACCATATCCAAACTCGAAGAGCTCAAAGCCGAGCATGTCGAGAAGAGCAACCTGCACGCAGAGAAGCTCCAGGAGGAGCTGAAAGGCGCCGGCGAATCAATAAAGACCGCCCTGCAACAGCTTATCGATGGAATGAGCGAGCAGCTCACCGACGTTCAGCAGGAGCTCTGCTACGAATATGACGCCGAATTCGAAGGCTCTGTGGTGAGCCTGGAGAATCAGAGCTTCGAGTCCAACAAGAATATTCGTACTCATTCTCAGAGCCTGGTGAACGGGCTTCAGCAAAAGCTCGATCAGAGCCTCTGGGAAACAAAAGGATCCGAGAAACAGATAGTCGCATCCCTGTATAAGAATTACATGCAAAAGGCCTCGGCCATCGAGACTCATTTCGCCCAGATGCTGAAAACAATCTCGGAGAGCTTCAAAGAGCACTATGCCGAGCTGGAGAAAGAGTCCGGGCAGGCCGGCGAGAGCGTCTCCACCTCCGCCGAAGAAGCTCTGACCAGGCTCGATCAGGTCACCTCCGAGCTCGAGCGCGAAATCAACAGCTTTTTCGGCGAGATGATCCAGTCCTGCAGCAGCGAGCTGGATTCCGGGCTGGGAGCCATTACCCGGGACATCACCAGTTCTCATTCCCAGGCTACTGCCGGTCTCATCCAGAAATCGCAAGACTACAGCAGCAGTCTCCTCACCGCAGCGAACGCCGCCCGAGACAAGCTCAAGGCGTTCTGCCAGGAGAGCACTGCCGGCGCCGGCAAAGAGAAAGACCAGTTCCTGGAGCGGATGGACAGGAAGGTCGAAGAATCGCGCGCCCAGCGCCTGGAGCTCGAACAATCGAGAGAAGATGCCATCGAGACAATCCGGCAGGAGCTGGTCTCGATCCGTGATGAATACGAAGCAACCCTCACGACCCTTGCCGAAGAAGCTCAGGCAAAAGTGCAGGCGGTTACCCACGAGGTCGAGAGAGATGTCCGGGCCGCTCACAACCGTTGCGTCAGCAAGCTCGAGGAAGACGGAATGAGCGCTCGCCAGGAGATCGAGCTCGAAGTGGAGCGTCTCCTGAAACTGATCGCCGAGCATAAAGAGTCGGCGCTCAAAGAAATCGTAGCAGCAGCCGGTGTCGACCCGCACAAATAGACCAGGAATAAAAAATGCATTCGATGCTCCGCCAAAACCAGATCAGACTCCAGGACGTTAGGCCTTTCGTTCGAACGTTCGATCGCAAGAATCCGGTGCTGAGCCCGCAAGAATGGGCGACCAGGGAAGGCAGCCTCTTCGATGCCGGCATGCTGGTTTTCCTCCTCGAGCCGGCAAGACGTCCGCCGGGTCTGACATCCTTCGCCGCCCGCCAGCAGGAAGCCGACGGCGGCGGTGGCGGCGGCAGCGACCTCTTTCGCGTCAAAGACCTGTCCATCATCCTCGACAAAGTCGAAGGTAAATCCTGGGCCCTCAATATCACTCCCAGCGCTTACGAGCGACGCTTCCTCGACGCCCTCTTCCGAGACAAGGCTACCAAGTCGGTTCTGGACGGAGTCGATTTCAATTATCTGGTGGCGAAGCCCCGCCAGGAGTTGAGCCGCTCGCAGATAAAAGAGCTGGTCCAGCTTTCTGAGATATATAAGGATGGGGGCTCTCGACGGACCCTGGCCCAGGAAGGCGAAGGTCCCGAAGAACCAGCCAAGGCGCTTCTTGCTTTCCTCGGCGTGGACTGGAGCTCCGCCGGTGCCAAGCCGGTCATCGAGATTGGCACCATAGCGCACCTGATTTTCTCCCCTGAGGGACAGCAAGAGCATCCTCTCAGACATCAGCTTAAAACCAATTTCAGCGCCATCCTTACTTCCGAGACCCTCGGGGAAGCAGTCCAAACCGAGGCCCCTGAAGAGCCGAAACTGGTCGAGCTGGGCACCGTGGATCCGGGACTGGTGATGACCGAGCTGGTACCTGAGGACCTCAATGCCTTCGCCTCGCAATCCGAGCCAGTGCCACCACCGGTAGAGACACCTGCTCCTTCACCTTCCGGGCCGCCTCCGGAATTCGCCGCTCTCGGCGAGCAACCTTCGCCCTTTTCGAATCTTGGACTTTCCGAGCCTTCCATGCCGGACTTCTCACCGGTGGACAACGGTTTGCAGCCTGTTCCTCTCGAGCCGCCCGCATACCAACCGGAACCGCCTCAACCCGTCGAGCCCGAACCCATCGCCTATCAGCCCGAGCCTCAGCCCGTCGAGCCAGAACCCGTCGTCTATCAGCCCGAGCCTCAGCCCGTCGAGCCCGAGCCTGTGGAAGCAGAAGAGCCCGTTGAAGCCGTACCGATACCGGCATGGTATCTGCTCTCCCACGACCTCGAAAAAATGAACGCCCCGGTCCCGGTCGCGGCTCCCGCCGAACCCGAGCCGAAAAAAGACTATTCCGAGCAGTTCTTTCAAGATGTCCAGGAAGGCTCGGCCGGTCCGCAGGCTGCCCCGGTCGAAGCCGACAGCGAGCCGATCGCAATCGAAAATGCCGACACGGCAGCTCGTGTGGAAGATTTCAACCATGATATCTTCGAAGCCGCAGGAGCAAGAAGCTCCATCGAAATCAATCCGGAGGCGGACGTCGTCCGACAACCAGTCCAGCAGCCGCCCTCTGAGTTCGAACCACTGGATACTGCCGCCGACTTCAGCCGACCGATAGAGCAAGTCGAGCCACCGATTCAGCCCCTGCCCGATCAATCCGCCAGCCTCTCCACCGAAAATCGAGAATCGAGCGGTCTCTTCGACAGGCTCACCAGCCACCTCGCCGAGGAAGGTCCTCCCGGCGCCCCGGACACACCCGCCCAGGGCGAAGCGCAGCCGAAACCCCAGGGTCCCCCCACCAATCTCATGGACATGCTTACCGCCGACAGCGAAGTCTTCAGCATGACCAGCGCCCCCTCCTCGAAGATTCAAGAAGGCGAGGTCCCAATTGAGTCCCCAAGCGCCGGCCAGGGTGCCCAGGATGCTGACTACGACAAGCTCGCCGAGGCTCTTAACGGACTGATCGACGTCGATGCGAAGATGGAGCCCGTTCAAGGAGAGCCCGGGGCGCAAGACGTACCCGGAGACATCATGTCCGCCCTCGATCAGCTCGACGGCGAAGAGTCCGAGCCACCGGCCCCCTGGCAAAAACTCGCCCCCCAGGAGCCTACCTTCGAGACCCAGGAGATGTCATCCTTCGTTCCTGACTTGCAGTTCTCGGTCAGAGAGCAAGAAGAGTCCATCGCCGAGCCTGCACCAGAAGCGATACCACAGGCGGAGACACCGCTTATACCGGAAGAGCAAGTTGCAGAACCCGAGCTCATTCCTGAGCCGGAGCTTATTCCCGAGCCCGAGCTTATTCCAGAACCCGAGCTTATTCCAGAACCCGAGCTTATTCCAGAGCCCGAGCTTATTCCCGAGCCCGAGCTTATCCCAGAGCCGGAACCTGAGCTAATTCCCGAGCCCGAGCTTATCCCAGAGCCGGAAGCGATCATCACACCTCCTCCGCCGGCACCGGAACCGGAACCCCTGCCCGAGCCGGAAGCGATCATCACCCCGCCTCCGCCTGTCGAGCCCGAGCTCATTCCCGAGCCAGAGCCGGAGCCTGCTGTCGTAGCCGAATCGGAATTGGAACCCGTAGCCGAACTAATTCCTGAGCCGGAAGCGATTATCACGCCGCCTCCTCCGGTTCTTCCGGAGCCCGTGCCGGCGCCCGTTTCCGAGCCGGAAGTGATTATCACACCGCCGCCGCAAGAACCGGAACCGGTAGCAGAAGTGGTGCCGGAGCCGGAAGCAGAACCCGAACCGTTGCAGCCGGCAGAGCCTGCCCCCTCGCTGTTTTCGACACCTCCGGCAGCTCTCACAGAGCCTGAGCCTGAGCCTGAACCTGAACCCGAGCCTGAACCTGAACCCGAGCCTGAACCTGAGCCGGCACCACCAGCCCCGGTAGCACAGCCAGTCGCCGCCTCGGTCCCTGTTCAACCGGCGATGGAGCCGAAACTGGTCATCTCCGAATCGGCGCGATTCATGGCGAGACTGAACCAGCGCCTCACAGAAGCCGAGAAAAAGCTCGATCAGAAGAGCGAGCAAGCCATCGAGCGGATGACAGCCAGGCTTCACGAGCTGACCCGGGCAGCCGAAGAAATCGAGAAGGAGAGAGAGAGAAAATCGGCAGAGCTGGGCGCCAGCTACAAGAAGCATCTCGAGGCGGTAGTCGACCAGATCAAGAACCGAATCATCGAAGCCTCCGATGGTGCTCGCAAGGAATTCGACAAGTTCTTCATGGAAGCCACAGCCGAAGTAGAGGCCATGAACGAAGAGCTCGTCTCTACGCTTCGCTATGCCGACCACCGCGCCCGGTCCGACTCGGAGACCCTCACCGAGACCACCAGGAAAAATGTCGATCAGCACATCGAGCAAAAAGTCGAGGAATACAACACCCGCACAGACTACGTCTGCGAACTTCTCGATTCCACCACTCACTACTATCGCAAACAGCTCCAGGAGCGCTTCCAGCGTTTCAAAGCCCGGATGAGCGAAGAGCTCGATTCGATCCAGAGCTCCCTGGATCGCAATGTCAGGTCCATGACCGAAGAGATAGACGGATCCTGGGACAGAGCCTCGGAGAAGCTCAAATCGAGCCACGAAGAGTTCGAGCAGACAGCCAATCATCTCGTCCGCAACTGCGAGATAGACCTGGACCGCGAGATCAAGCGCGCCTATGTCGAGCAGATTCTTCCGAAGATCCTGGACAACAAGGCGATCTTCCGGGCCATGCTCCAGGATATGGGACGCAATTTCGAGGAGCAGTCGGAGAAGATTATCGACGAGCATGTCCATGGTCTCGAGAAAAATATCGAGATCGCCAAGGCGGAGCTAAACAGAGTCGTCTTCAAATGCCTGACGGACATAGAGACTGTCGGACAGGGACAGAGGAGCGACCTGGACGAGCTCTTCAACAGCACCAATAGCAGGCTGCTCCAGATGACCGAGGAGATCGAGACCAAGCTCGTCGAAAGCAGAGCAGACATCGAAAGAAACCAGACAGCCTGCAGACAGCTCACCGAGTCGTCTTCAGCCGAAGAAGACCCATCCCTGAGCAGGGAACGCACCAAAACGAAGAGCACTCTCAGCGAGGTGCGCACCAAAGCCGACAATAGCCTGGAAGAAGCCATCGGCACGAGCTGCCTGCATCTGGACCAGCTCAGCGAGCAGCTTCAGAAGGATCTCAACAAACAAAGAACCGACTGGACCGGTCAGGTGAAGGGAAGCGGAGAAGACGGCATCAATGCTGTTCGCAAAGCGCTTCAAGACGCCTTCCAGGCCATCGAAATCGCCCGGGAGAAATATATGGAATAGCCCGGCGGAGCGGCGATCGAACGGTTCGATAGAAAAGTTAATTTGCGCCCCGGGGAATTCAACCAGGAAACGAGTCAGGCGCCTGCTTTCAAGACAGGGTCCGGTTTCGGACCGAGTTAATCTTGATTCGCGTTTAGTAAGTTCCGATAAAAGGGCATAGGGGTGTAAGGAGGTGAATCTGGCTGACACATATGAGAAATCCTGGTTTCCTCACAAGAGGTGTCGACCCTGTACTCTTATCCAGACCATCAAGTACCTCCCCCTCTGGGGCAATTTGCCGCTGAGTGGCCCGACGTCGACTATAACGAGAACCTCGAAGAAATCTACCTGTACCACGGCACCAACTGTTACCGCCGCTGGGAAATCAACAAGACAGGCTTCATAGAGCCCGGACGCAATCAATACAGCTTTTTCTGCACCAACCCGGTGGACGCCTACACCTACGCCCGGGCTTCTTCCATGCGCGATATCAACCCGGACAGCGTCAATTCGCTGGTTCTGGAGCCGGTGGTCCTCAAGGTCCGATTTACCGCCCGCACCTGGCTTCAGGTGGACTTCGTCAAAATCGCCAATCCAACAGATGTGCCTTTCACAGACAGCAAACCCACTGCTTACCTGTCGGTAGCGGTCCTGGGTCCGATCGTGAGCAGCAATATCGTCGACGTCCTGCACTGCACCCACGGACGCAGACTGGGATGCGCCCTGGAGACCATCCAGACTTTCGCTGACGGCACTTTCCTGGAGAGTATCAGGCATCTTCGGGACAAACTCCAGAAGAAGCGTCTGGACGGCTGGCTTCTCAAAAAAGTCGGCGGCATGCACCAGAGCATGGCGGTGAAACTTGCTGGCGGCGAGGTTCCGGAGTTGACATCCGACGATCATTTGCGAAAATTAAGGCAGAGTCAGTTGAGAGCGTGACCGCCACGCTGCGGCAATGAAAAAAAGAAAGTACACATCACTCTGGTTGACCCTGGCCGTTCTGGCTATCTGGGTCTATATCGAGGTTGAGCCTGTTCTTTCGCAAAACGGCGGCCTCAACCAGCAACAGCTGGAGGGTCTTCTCGACAAGATGAGCGGCACCGGCTGGTTCGGACCCGAACAAGTACAGGGAGGTCCGGGAGGGCAGATACGCCAGGATCAGATGCAGATGCAAATGCCCGCGGCCGGCTATTCTCAACCGGGAATTCCGCAGACCAGAGTAGATATGCCCATGACCATGCCCAGCCAGCCCGCCACCTTCGGAGGTCAGATGCCTATGGGACAGATGCCCATGGGACAACAGATGCCCATGCAGGCGCCGATGAACATGCCCATGAACATGCCGAACCAGCAGCGGCCGGGACTCTTCGGCAGGATATTCGGGCAACAGGCGCCCCAGCAGAACCAGCAGCAACAGAATCAAGGTCAGGGCCTGTTCGGCAACCAGTTCGGCAACAGTCAGCCCAACGCCGGTCAACAGGAAGCCGCTCAGAATGCGCTATCCGCTGTTCAATACGAGCTTTCGGTCGCCTCTTCCAATGCCTCCCAGGCCCAGGCTTACATGAGCGATGCTCTCTCCACTCAGGACCGCAGCGCCAAGAGCTCGGCAGCCTCGGAAGCCAGATATTATGCCAACGAAGCCCGGGCAGCAGCCTCCCGGGCTCGCTCCAGAGCCTCGGGATATCCCGAGGCGATGTCCCTGGTGGGAGCAGTCCAGGCTGCTGCGGACCGTGCCCAGTCTGCGGCGGACAGCGCCTCTTCCGGCTGGTGAGACAGAGACATCGCCCATGGTGCGCCGCCCCTGGATTTCTTGAAGGGCACCGGAAATGTTCCTGAAATGTTCCATTATTCGCCAACGTAGAGGCGATTCAGGACTTCCCTTGCTAAAATAAGGCCCCCTTCGAGGTGGCAGCAATTGATCAAGCAACCGAGCACAGAGTCGTCTTTCATAAGCGACTTCGACCTTCATCTTTTCAACGAAGGCACTTATAACCGCATCTACGAACGCCTGGGAGCCCATCTGACCCGGGTAGACGGCAAAGACGGCACCCACTTCGCCGTCTGGGCGCCGAATGCCTCCTCGGTTTCTGTCGTAGGCGATTTCAACAACTGGGACGGCAGCAAGAACCGCATGGAGCCCGTCAAGCAATCGGGCATCTGGGCATGTTTCATAGCCGGTCTCGGCGAAGGCGAGATCTACAAATATCTGGTCGAGAACACCAGTGTCGGTTTTCTCGAGCAGAAAACCGACCCGGTGGCATTCTTCAGTGAAGAGCGGCCGAAAACAGCCTCGGTCATCTATGACCTGGATAAATACAAATGGGGCGATGCCGATTGGCTCGAAAAGCGCTCGAAGCGAAACGGGCTGGACGCCCCGGTCTCCATGTACGAAGTACATCTGGGCTCCTGGATGACCGTTCCGGAAGAAGGCAATCGCTGGCTCACCTACCATGAGCTTGCTCAAAAACTGGTACCGTATGTGAAGCGCATGGGCTATACCCATGTGGAGCTGCTGCCAATCATGGAGCATCCCCTGGACGCATCCTGGGGCTATCAGCCCACCGGCTATTTCGCCGCCACCAGCAGGTTCGGCGATCCGGAAGGGCTCATGCATCTGATCGACAAATTCCACCAGGCCGATATCGGCGTCATCCTGGACTGGGTTCCGGCGCACTTCCCCCGGGATGGCCACGGTCTGGGCCGGTTCGACGGCACCCACCTCTACGAGCATGCCGACCCGAGACAGGGACAGCATATCGAGTGGGGCACCTATATCTTCAATTACGGCCGTCATGAAGTGAAGAACTTCCTGGTCAGCAATGCTCTTTTCTGGATGGACAAATACCACATAGACGGTCTGCGCGTGGACGCCGTCGCATCAATGCTCTATCTAGACTACGCCCGCAAGGACGGTGAATGGATCGCCAACGAATACGGCGGCAAAGAGAACATCCCCGCCATCGACTTTCTTCGCCGGCTCAACGAAACCGTCTATACCGAATTCCCCAGCGCCATGATGGTGGCGGAAGAATCCACCTCCTGGGGACTGGTGACCAGACCCACTTATGTAGGCGGTCTCGGCTTCGGCTACAAGTGGGACATGGGATGGATGAACGACACCCTGCGTTATTTCTCCCGAGATTCCATTCACCGCCGGTACCACCACGACAATATCACTTTCCGGGGTCTCTACCAGTTCACAGAGAATTTCATCCTGCCGCTCTCCCACGACGAGGTGGTGCACGGCAAACGCTCGATGCTCTCGAAAATGCCCGGAGACATGTGGCAGCAGTTCGCCAACCTGCGACTGCTCTACTCTTATCAATTCACCCTGCCGGGCAAAAAACTGCTATTCATGGGCGGCGAGTTCGGACAGTGGATCGAATGGCGCTCGGATCAGAGCCTGGACTGGCACCTGCTGGACTATGACACCCATAGAGGACTACAGACCCTGGTCAGCGATCTCAACCATCTCTACAGCTCCAAGCCCGAGCTGCACGCCCTCGACTGCAGCCCCGAAGGCTTCTCCTGGATCGACTGTAACGACCATGAGCAGAGCATTCTCTGCTACATGCGCACGGCGCCGGGCAGCGACCGACCGGTGATCGCCTGTCTCAATTTCACGCCTGTGGTCCGACACGACTACCGCGTTGGTGTCCCCAGAGGCGGCTACTGGCAGGAGATCTTCAACAGCGACGCAACCGAATACGGTGGCAGCGGCGTAGGCAACTATGGCGGAGTCCACTCCCAGAATCACGCCTGCCACGGACACGGTCAATCTCTGTCCCTCACCCTCCCGCCCCTGGGAGCAGTGATTCTCCAGCCGACCTGATAGGCAATCAACATAGACTAAAAATTGGCAAGACCTTCCATCCAGAGATAACGATCGAGATCGATCCGCTCCTCTTCGTCGAAGATTACCCCTTCCGCCTCCAGGAGCCGTCTCTGCAAGCCCGGCTCGATATCGGGGTTCTTATGCGTGCTCATGGTTCCGCGGGAATTTACTACCCGGTGCCAGGGAATATCTTTCGCCCCGGAGCCTTTCAGGGCCCAGCCCACAGCCTGGGCGCTTATCCGCCTCTCCATGATGTCCGAGATGAGACCATAGGTAAGGACCCGGCCCTCCGGGATTTGCCTGACGATCTCATAGACCCTATTGAAAGCTCCGCTCAAAACTATCCTGATCCTATAAACTGTGTTTGTTTCAAAAGGAGAAATGAAAGTGGCTTACGGCGCAAGAAACAATATTAAAGCCCGGGTAAAATCAGTCAAGAGCGACAACATCATGTCCCTTGTGAAATTCGAGATCACCGATCCCGGCGAGATGGCATCGGTTTTGACGACCGAATCGGTGGAGGCCCTGAGCCTCAAAGAAGGCGATGTGGTGGAGCTGGTTATCAAAGCCATCCACGTTCTTCCGGTCAAACCCTAAGATTGACGGGGCTGAATCGTAGACAGCCCCCCGTCCACTCCGAGAACCTGACCGGTCACCCAGGTAGACTGGGGCAGGAGCAAGAAAACGATGGCATCAGCCACATCCTCTGGCCGGCCCAGCCTGCCAAGGGCGTGCATCGACTCGCAGGCATGCCTGCTCTTCTCAGAGCTCACCAGGGCCCTTGTCATGGGTGTCTCCACCAGACCGGGAGCGACACAGTTGATCCTTATCCCCCGGCGGGCATAAGAAGCAGCTGCCGACATGGTAAGCCCGATAACACCTGCCTTGGCGGCAGCGATGGCTTCATGAGAAGCAAGACCGACCCTCCC
The DNA here is from genome assembly GCA_020431945.1 of Cyanobacteria bacterium HKST-UBA02. The sequence goes on from JAGQHH010000031.1 coordinate 13,168, forward strand.
GGCCGCCGAGGCCACCAGGACAATCGATCCGCCGGTTCTCATCATGGCGCAGGTGGCTGCCCGGAGAGTTTTGAAACTGGAAGTGAGATTAGCTTCGATTACCGCTTCCCACTCGCTGTCCTGGGTCATATGAACGGGCTTGAGAAGAAGCGAGCCTATACAGTTGGCGACTCCGTCGAGCCTGCCGTGCTCCTCTACGAATCCGGAGACACAGCGATCGATGGCCCCGGCCTCGCTGAGATCCAGCCGGCATGTCTCCACCTTGAGATCGTTTCCCAGACAGCGCAAATGAGCCTCATCCCGACCGGTGATCATCACCCGGGCGCCTCGCGAAGAGAGGCTGGCAGCCACAGCCCGGCCGATACCGCCGGTGCCGCCGAAGATGATGTATCCGTGGGAAGAAAGGTCCATAGAACTAGATCCTAGACAAGTATGGTGAACTTTCCTGGAACGCCGGTATAATCGTGCCGTGGCCGAGAAGAAAAGCCGGAAGAACCGTCAGAAAGATGCCCCGGACAAGGGGCTCGAGACATCCTGCGCCACCGTTCTGCCCTCGGTAAAAGATCGCCGGGACAAGCTCAATCTTCTCGAGCGCGCCATTTTTTCTGCTCGAAACGGCATCGTGATCACCGATCCCGCCCAGGAAGACAATCCGATCATCTATGTCAATCCGAGCTTTCTCGAGCTGACCGGCTATACGAGCCAGGAAGTGCTCGGACGCAACTGCCGTTTTCTCCAGGGTGACGACCGCCGACAAGAACCCCTGGAAATACTGCGTACCGCCATCAAAGAAGAGAAGCCCACCACGGTGATTCTCAGAAACTATCGCAAAGACGGCGAGCTCTTCTGGAATGAGCTCACAGTCTCGCCGGTGCATGACGAATCCGGGCATCTGACCAATTTCATCGGCATCCAGAACGACATCACCGCCCGCATCGAAGCAGAAACGAGAATATCGGAATTCTATTCAATGATCTCCCACGAGCTGAGAACGCCCCTTACATCGATAAGAGCGTCTCTTGGTCTGATAGAAGAAGGCAGCGCCGGTCCGGTGACTAGCGAATCGGCAAAGCTCATCGGCATCGCCTATCGGAACACCGACCGGCTTCTCCGCCTGGTGAGCGACATCCTGGATTTCAGAAAGATCGAGTCGGGCACCATAAAACTGGTGAAGACCCGGATCGTTGTAAAAGAGCTTCTCGATCAGGTGGTGAGCGAGCTGCGCAGCACCGCTACCGAGAAAAGAATCAGGCTTGCCGTCCTCTGCCCGGGCACCGCTCGATTTCATGCCGACCGGGACAGAATCGCCCAGGTCCTCACAAACCTGGCAGCCAATGCAGTCAAATTCGCCCCGGAAGGAAGCACTGTCACTCTCGAATGTACCGAAAGCAGACAGGGGAAAGATGCAAAGATACGTCTGCAAGTCATTGATGAAGGACCGGGAATTCCGGTAAGCGATCAGGGCAAGCTCTTTCAAAAATTCAGACAACTGGACGCCTCGGACACCAGAAAAAAGGGCGGCACCGGTCTCGGTCTTGCCATATCCAAGTCCCTGGTGGAGATGCACGGCGGCGTCATCGGCGTGGAAAGCCGGCTTGGGGAGGGCAGCTGTTTCTGGTTCGAGCTTCCTGCCGGTCAGGAGCCAGAGCGCAAGCGATAGCCCTTGCCCCGGATCGTCTCGATGAGATCCGGCTCGCCGTCACCGCAGACTGATTTCCGAAGAAGCTTGATATGGGTCTTCACCGTATCCGGGGAAGCCGTGCTGTCATCCATCCAGACTCTCTCGAGAAGCGCGTTGGCACTGAAGACCTGATTCGGATGGCGCATGAAGAACTCGAGCAGATCATAGACTTTCGGGCGCAGATGAATGCTCTCGCCATTTCTTTCCACCTGGCAGGAAACCGGATCGAGACTGATACTGCCGGCTCTCAAAACAGTGCCGGTCATTCCGGACGGTCTTCTCAGAAGCGCCCGGACCCTGGCAGCCAGCTCTTTGACCTCGAAGGGCTTGGTGAGATAGTCGTCGGCACCGGCATCGAGACCGACCTCTTTGTCGTCCACCGAAGCCTTGGCCGTTAGCATCAAGACCGGCACTTTGCCGCCCATCTGGCGATAATTTCTCAAGACATCGAGACCGGAGAGATCCGGCATCATCCAGTCGAGGACGATCAGGTCATACTTGTAAACTCTCAAAAGGCCGAGAGCCTCCTCCCCGCCATTACAGGTCTGAGCCTGATGCCCGCGGGAGGTCAGAGCCATGGCGATGACATCGAGGAGGTCCTGATCGTCTTCCACTATGAGGATTTTGGCCATAATCTTGCAATAAAATAAGGCGGGAAATATTTGCAGGACATTTTATATCATTAGAGGAAAGGAGGCAGGCATGACTGTGAAAAATCCGGTGTTGATAATAGCGATAGCGCTGCTTTCCGTCCTGATATCGGGGATGCCGGCGGACGCACATAAAAAAGGCACGAAAAAAAACATGACCGTATACGAATTCAAAGCTGAGTCCCTGGAAGGCCAGGAGATTCCAATGGCCGACTACAAAGGCGATGTACTCCTGATCGTCAACACCGCCAGCAAATGCGGCTTTACCCCGCAGTACGAAGGGCTCGAGAAGCTCCACGAGAAATTCAAGGACCGGGGTCTCAAAGTCCTGGGCTTTCCCTGTAACCAGTTTGGCGCCCAGGAGCCCGGGAACGAGAGCGAGATCGGCAGTTTTTGCAAGAAGAATTATGGTGTCGATTTCCAGATGTTCAAGAAAATCGACGTCAACGGCAAGAACGCGCATCCACTCTACAAATACCTGACCCAGGAAGCACCCGGAGCCTTGCATACCGAAGCGATCAAATGGAATTTCACGAAATTTCTCGTTGATAGAAAGGGCAATGTGGTCAAGCGGTACGCACCGAATGTAACACCAGACAAGCTGGAGCCCGAGATCGAGAAGCTGCTCTAGATCGAGAAATTATTTGCGTAGACAGCGATAGATACGAAACTTCTCCCCATCACGCTTATGAAAGAAAAGCTCCCGGCCATCCGCGCTCAGGGTAGGACCCTCGACAAAGCCCGAGATCGAGGCGATACGCCGGGGCGCCTCGAAGGGCGCCTGATTCGAAACCCTGCGGCTGTATAGAATAGCCAGCCTGTTTCCCTGACTCTGTCCTTTCACCATGGCTTCTCCCGCCCGGGTGAAAAAGAGCTCGAGACCGTCTGTCGAAAGGCAGGGAGCATACTCCAGGGCGCCGGTATTGATCTTGCCCAGGATATTGCCGCTCTCTTTCGCTATGCCGTATCCGCCCCCGGCAAGCTCCGCCAGAATCAAGTCGGACTCCTTCGGAACATGACCGCCCGGGGCAAAGCGTGCTCTCGATATGATCATGATCTTTCCGTCGGCGCTCACTTCGCAGTCCATATTGAGCCATAGAGGCAGATGGGAGGTGATCGCTCCGGGCACCGGTTCCGCGCCCGAAAGCTTGCCGTCCTTGAAATCGCCCACAAGGATCGTATCGAGCTTTGCCGGGCGCAGTCTCAAAGAAGTAAAAAACATCTTTCCCGAGACGGTCATGGCCGGGGCATAGTCTTTGCTCTTCGAAAGAGCTCCGGGGAGCAAGCCCAGATAAGAAAATCGAAGCGGTCCCTCGCGTTTGGCGATATGGACATGAGTGTTGCTCTCAGGCGAATTGGAATTGTTGAAGAGAAGAAAACGGCCGTCCTTGCTGATCAGAGGCTCCATGAGATCATCGCTATAGCCTCTCACCTGTACGATCTCGGGGCTGGTGAAGTTATCCACCGCCTGAACCGTAGAGGGATCGGGCGGCAGTAACCGGTCACCACCGCCGGTGTGCTTCGTCAGCCTGGCCCTGTAGCCGGCGATGGTGTCATCGAGGATTTTCTCCCCCGCCTGGAAATCGTGCTTCTCGAACCGGGCTTGAGCCCTGGCCACGGCGAGCTTCATGGACCGGTACTCGGTAGGAGAAAGACGCAGCCTCGCTGCCAGATCTTCGAGCTCGAGACAGCGGCTCTTGATCTTTCCGATATCCGGGGCACCGCTTACAGCCAGGAGGCAGACACCGGAGATTAGAATGATCGCCGCTATTGCCAGCAATCTCATCTTATGGATTCCAGCAATTTATCGATCTCGGTCTCGTCGTTGAAGAAATGAACAGCCACTCTCACCCAGCCCCGGCGCACCGAAGTGATCACTCTTTTCTCCTCGAGTCTCTTTCTAATCGTCTCCGAATCGAGCTCCGGATGCTCGAAAGAGACTATCCCGGACCAGCTCTCATGATCTCGGGGGCTGACCACCCGGCATCCGGCTTGCAAGAGCCCGTCCACAAGCCTGTCGGTGAGCTGCTTCACCCTGGCTGCGATGGTCTCTACGCCTATAGAGAGAATCAGATCGATGCTCGCTCCCAGAGCCGCCAGTCCGGGGAAATTGCTGGTGCCTTCCTCGAATCTTTTAGCGGTACCGAGAAGATTGCTCTCTGCTTCTTCCATGGTGGTCGGCACGAACTCGAAAGGATCGTTCACCGAAAGCCAACCCAGGTTGGGCACCCGATTGCGCCCGAGCCAGTCGGGACTGACATAGAGAAGACCGGCCCCGGGAGGCGATAGAAGCCATTTCTGGCTACCGGCAGCGACGAAGTCGGCCCGGGAGCGCCGGCAGGAAAAGGGCAGGACCCCGAGTCCCTGGATAGCGTCGATGACATAGACGATGCCGCGTTCTTTCAAGAGCTCGCCGATTTTGTCCACATCCCGCCTGGCCCCGTCGTCGTACTGCACGAAGCTCAGGGAGACCGCCCGGGTGCGCGGAGTGAGAAGGGGAAGAAGAGTCTCCACCGTCACCGGCGGAATCGGATGAGCGTCCCGGGGCTCCAGGGTGACCATACGCACCCCCCGGGAAGACAGAGGCAGCCAGGGATAATAGTTGGATGGGAACTCGCCCCGGGGCAGAATGAGCTCGTCTCCTTCCTGCCAGTCGATCATATTGGCAGCGATGGAAAGCCCCACCCCGGTGTTTTTAACAAAAGCCACGCAGCGGCTTTCGCAGTCGAGAAGACGGGCAGCGGAAGCCCTGGTGGTGGAGAGCACCGACATCCAGCGCTCGAAATCCACCGAGCTCTCCATCATCAAGAACTCGCTGAACGAGACCAGGGCCTCGTGAGTCGTCCGGGGAAGCGGTCCGCTCGCCGAAGACATGAAATAAGCGTATTGCTCTTTGATGGGAAAGAGCCTGGAGAGATCCTGAGGCTGGAGCATAGAGGACAATTATATTAGAAAGATCTAGTAGTTCGCCGTCTCAAGTTGTAAACAGGGCGGGCTTCGATATATCCTTATATGCGTTCATATATACAAGCTTCAAGCAACAGGCGGGAGGATCTGGCATGGCCGTTACAAAAAGCAGTGCCGTCACTACATGCAAACTTCTAATCGGAGG
>JAGQHH010000032.1 GCA_020431945.1 Cyanobacteria bacterium HKST-UBA02
GAATGCTGGACTCGTCCATTTATTAAACTCCCCGTATAGTAATTAAGCCGCCTTACTGGCCTGGAAAGCTGGCTTCACTCTTGGTAACCGCTAAATCAGTTTCCCGAAAGAGATCGTCTGAATCGAACCTCTGTTGCAGCTCTTGCAAAGCGGTGCGGCGTGAAACGACACCGGTAAATTTACCAGGATCACGGGTGCGGCATCTCAAGTTGTATTTAATATACGCTTCGCCAGTGGTGGCAAAAGATTTCAAGAGAGAGCGCCGGAACCATCCGAGACGCTCATCGTCGGTGTTAGAATGTCGAAGCTAGAAAGTTAAGGGACGTTCATGTGCCATAGTTTTCCAATTAAAAAATTGAGAGTGCTAGAACATACCTTAACGATGATGCTGCTCGCATCAACGCCGGTCTGGGCACCGCCCGCCTCGGGGCAGGCCAACGTCGCCGCCAATAAAGTCGTAGCCGTCATCGAGAGCAAGACCAGGAACTCGGTGGTTCTCAAAACCGAGCGCTCCCAGGCATTACCGCGTCCGATAATCCAGTTTCTCCCCGGCGAGAATGGCGACAGCGTCCTGGTCGCCGATTTTCCCGGGCTTCTCTGGAATCTTCCCACCCGGGTCATACAGGTACACTCGTCCTTCGACAGCCCCCTGGGCACCACTTACAGTGCCCAGCGACGCGGTGTCCGATTGGTGCGTGTCGGTCAATTTCAGGAGAGCCCACCTGTATGCCGGATCGCCATCGTCTCGAATGATCCGGCGAAATTGAGAGGGGTCGCCTTCAAATCCGGTAAGGGCAGCCTCTCCGTGAGCTGGCCGACCTGGACAAGCAAGCCCATCGCCAGCGCGCCCACCGGCAAAGCGCCGCCGAAGGCGCCTCCGCGAGCCAGAAGACTGCCGGCCGGCACCCCACTCCTCACCAGCGCGGGCGGGGTGGCTCCCTCCTTCGCGCCCCCGATTTCGCCGGTGGACCCGAGCCTGGCCAGCGGCGGGCCGACCAGCCAGGCCCTCGACCCTGCCATCGCCTCGAGCTATTACCCCTTGAGACCACCGATAGCGCCGGCTCCCGGTCAATCTACAGCTCATTCTCCTGTTTCGGCTCCTGCGCCGGCCCCTGCGCCAAAGCCCGCCCCCGCCGCTTCCCAGCCTGTCGAGGAGCCGAAAAAGCATGGTCTATCCAGCTGGCTGAAAAAGGTGAAAACCAAACTACTCAGCCCGGAAGACAGCCAGCCTGCTCAATCCGAAGCAGCACCGGCAGCACCGCAACAAGAAGAATTGAGCGCCACCCCGGCAAAAGCTCTCGAGACTCCTCCGGCCAGCCCCGGAACACCGCCCCAGATCGCTCTCAGCCCTTCTGCCTCCGGCAACGGCTACCAGGTGACAATCACCGCCACCGACCGTAAAGACCTCAATTTCACGAGCTTCAGGCTCCATGGGCCCGAGCGTTTCGTAGTCGATTTCGACAGCCTGCCCCAGATGGCTCAGGCCGCGATTGGTCAACCCGGCGACAACAAATATCTCAAGTCCCTGCGAGTCGGGGCACCGGAGATCTCCCCCGGCAAGACTGTCGGTCGTCTCGTACTCGATCTCGGAGAGCCCGGCACGGCGGTCATCCCCCAGGACACCGGCAATGTTAACGTGGTCTCATTTCTGATCGGCGAAACCACCGATCCGGTAGCAGGTCTGATGGCTCCGCCTCAAACCGTAGTGGTGGTGGACGCCGGTCACGGCGGCAGCGACCCGGGAGCGCAACGGGGGAACTCGAATGAGAAGGACATCACTCTGGCCATAGCCAGAAAGACCAACCAGTATCTCACCGACCATGGCGTCAAAGTGCTCATGACCCGCACCGAAGACTCAACGGTAACTCTGGCCGACCGGGTGGATCTGACCAATAAGACCAATCCGGACGCATTTCTCTCGATCCATATCAATTCGCTGGAGAGCACTTCGGATATCCATGGCATAGAGACTTATTACCAAACACCCCAGAGCAAGGCTCTGGCCCAGAAGATCCACACCAACCTGGTAAAAGAGCTCAAGGCACCGGACCGCTCGGTGCGTAAGGCGAAATTCTATGTGGTCAATCGGACTGCGGTCCCGGCCTGCCTTGCCGAGGTCGGTTTCATATCCAACAAGAACGAGCGTGAAAAGTTAAACTCTTCTGATTACCAGTCCAAAGTCGCTGGAGCCCTGGCGAAAGGCATGATTCTCTACCTCAAGGAGACTTCCTCACTTGCGGTTAAAACTTCTGATCGAAAAGATAACACTCCGACCCAACCCAAAGGCGATAAGATAAAGGCAAGCGCACCCGGAGATGCACCGGTGGCGGCATCAGCAGCAAACCAGGCAGACCCGGGAGTGAAGAGCACAGAAGCGCCTGCCGGCTTACCAGAGAAAAATCCAGTCACCCGAGCCTCGCGGCTAGCCCAGAAGGGCCTGGGCATTTCGGTCGAGTAATCAATTCTTTTCGGAATCATTAGCCACAGATGAAGAACCACTTAGAGCATCTTGCCACTGCCCGGCGCGTAGGCCTGTTCGACTCAGGGCTGGGCGGACTCTCCGTGCTCCGCAGCCTGGCCGGCGTCACCGGTCAGGAAAGAGAATTCATCTATATAGGAGACACCCTCCGCTGTCCCTACGGCGATCGCTCGCCGGACGAGATCGTCGCTTTTGTCGATCAACTCACCGCCTGGCTCGAACTCGAAGGTGCCGACGCCATAGTGATGGCCTGCAACACCAGCGCCGCCCATGCTGCCAGTGAACTGGAAAAACGCAGCTCGGTGCCTGTGTTCGACCTTCTCTCACCGACAGCCGCCTACCTGGCCGCTAGCGGTCTCAAAAAAGTTGGCGTGATCGCTACGGCATCCACCGCCAGCAGCCACGCTTTCGCCAATTCGGTCCGGCGCCTCACCGACAAGGTGGAAATCCTCGAGACCGGTTGTCCTCTTCTCGTACCGGTGGTGGAAGCCGGGCTCTGCCGCGGCAAGGAAGCAGTGGAAGCTCTGCGAGTCTATGTTCTCGATTTGATTGCTGCCGGTGTGGACGCCATCGTCTATGGCTGCACCCACTATCCATTTCTCGAGGAAGCCCTTCTCGAGGTGTTGCGGACCCATGCCGATCGCGATATCAAAATCATCAATCCCGCCGATATCCTGGCCTCGAGCCTGGGCGCCGAGGTGACCTTCGGTATTCCCGACTACAGCAGCACTCGCTTCATGACCACAGGGGACGCCGAGACGTTCAGCTCCATAGCCTCCCTCTGCCTGGAAGCGACCATCACCGATGTGCACAATCTGCCCCTTCCCGAGCTCCTTACCGCAGCAGAGTCGGCAGCCTTGCGGGTACGCACCCGGAGCGGTGCTTATCCGTCACCAGCGCCGGTATCATAGCCAGATTTCAAATTAAGATCACAGCAGCAGATAGCGCCAGGACATGCTTCGCATATGCCTTGCCCTGCGCCGATCTTTGAGCTAAAAATAGAGACCTATGAAAACAGCCTTCGACTCTCTCGAGAAACTCTACGAGAACGCCCGCCAGTGCAAAGCCTGCGGACTGTGCGAGACACGCAAGAGTGTCGTGCTCTTTCGCGGCAACCCCGAAGCCCGACTGATGATCATCGGAGAAGGACCGGGTCAATATGAAGATGAGACAGGTCTTCCTTTCGTCGGCAAAGCCGGTCAGCTCCTCGACAAAATCCTCGCTTCGGTGAACATTGATAAAGATAAAGACGTTTATATCTGTAACGTCGTGAAATGTCGGCCGCCGGGAAACCGCCCCCCGACCGACGAGGAAGCTGCCGCATGCAGGCAGTATCTGGACGCTCAGCTCGATCTGGTCGAGCCGGAGATCATTCTCCTTGCCGGTGCCACCGCCATGAGAGCGGTTCTGCAACATAAGTATCCTATAAGCAAGGTGCGTGGCTCATGGTTTGGCTTCAAAAACGGTGCTAAAGTAATGCCAGTATTCCATCCATCATATCTGTTGAGGAACGATTCTAGAGCCAAAGGCAGTCCAAAGTGGCTGATGTGGCAAGACATCCAAGAAGTAAAAAGGCAACTCGACGCGCTCGATGCCGGGCGCAATTGAAGGGGGCAATATGGCTACCAAGACCGATAACTTCTACTCCGACCTCCTAACAGCAGAACTGGCAGACGCATTCACCAACGACTTCGGGAGAGCCGTCCTCAAGCTTCCCAATCAAGGACGCGGTGAAGTGCACGATGATGTTCTCGTTTATTTTTCAGCGGTGGCAATGGATCAGGTAAACAGCATCGCCGCCAAACACGGTATTCACGATCAGGAAGCCCTCCACGAGATCTACCAGCTCACCAGGCACAACCTGGTGCAGGGATTTCGCATCGGACAGGGAATGAAAGGAACCTGGAAGCCCAGCTAGGGCAGCACAATATCTATGACCTCGTTTTGCAGAGCCTGTCACTGGTTTTTCGAGGAGGACAGGGAGACCTGCCCGCGGGACAGTTTTCCTCTCACCCAGTATGATCCGGCGTCGATAATCGGCTGCGTGGTGGGCGGCAAATACAAGATCGAGAAGCCCCTGGTTCCTGTAGGCAATGTCATATCAGGCAGCGGCACCGATCTGGAGAGTGGCGAAAGCGTCGCCATCAGGGCTTACGGCAAAGACAATGTCGACGTCGATGCCTTTATCCAGACCGTTTCAGTCTGGAAATCCCTCGACCACAGCAATATTGCGCCGATCCTCGATATCGGGGTGGACGAGCAGGGGCTGGTCTATGTAATCAGCAAATTCTTCTACGGTCAGACCCTGGCCAAGTTCGTGGACGACAACGGACCCACCAACCCGGAACTGGCTCTGCATTTGCTGCGCCAGATGGCTAACGGTCTCGACTATCTTCGTGCCAACGGCATCGTCCATCAAACAATCATGCCTGCCAATGTGATCATCATCGATGACGGCCATATGCCTCATCATGCACGAGTGTTCAACTGGCTGCTGCCATCCATTTGCTTCAAGCAAGCCGGTATCGATGGACCGAGCCCGCTTTATCGCAGCCCGGAAAGCATTGATGGCGCACCACCGACAGTGGCGAGCGACGTTTATTCGATCGGCTGCACCATATTCGAGATCATCACCGGAGTGCCACCATTTCCAGGGTCGAGCGAAGCCGATATCTTGAGACGCCAGAAAGAAGAGCTTCCTCTTACCATCGCCGGTACGGCGCCCGAGCTGTCCATCCCGGGCATGGTGGACGAGATGGTGATGAAGTGCCTGGACAAGAATCCCGGCGCCCGCTATCAGAACTACGAGACACTTATCAAAGATCTTCTGGACGCCGCCAGGAGCTCTCGCATCTTTCTGCCAGGTGGCGGAGACGATGCATATGAGGTGCAGGCTTACGGGCAGAAAGCCAACACCGCCAACCTTCCCTCCGAATCCGCTCCGCTAGTAGAGGAAGCCGGCGACGGCGCTGAGAAGACAGAAGCGAAAGAAAACGAAGACGAGCTTCCGCCCGAGACAAGAGAAGAGCTCGAAGGCACTATCAAAGGTCTCCGCTCCCATGTCTATACCCTCACCGGCATCGCCATCGTAGTCCTGGTGGGACTGGCTCTGGTCATGGGCTATGAAGGAAGCGACGAGGACCACGGTCCTCTCTGGAAAAAACTTCTCTGGCAATATCAGATGTCCCAGGGCGATGCAGCCCTGAAAAAGCAGGATTTCAAAGCTGCTGCGGCGAGCTACGAGCAAGCCCAGAGTCTCACCGACGATTTTCAAGACAATCAAGATCGCAAACTCAAGACGCTGAAAGGTCTCCTCTCGCTCTATGAAGCCCAGGGGGACGAAAAAGAGGCTCATGCATACAGGCAGGAAATCGTCGAGCTCGACAAGCAGAGGCTCGAAGGTCTGTTCAAAGATGCAGACAGCGACGCGGATCAAGTAAAGGATGTCGATCTCAGCGTGGCGAACATGAGCCAGAAGACCGCCGAGGAGTATTCCCAGAAATTCATCGCCAGGGCTGACGAGTATATAAAGAAAAATCAGCCTAAAAAAGCCGAGTCATTCCTTCTCAAAGCCCTTTCCGTCGAAGAGAAGGTCGAGACCGGCGGTCATCATGCCTGTGTCGAATGTGCCAACCGCCTCGCCGAAGAAGCGAGGCCCGGCGAGCACCTGGCCGAGATCACCGATCTCCTGGAGCGTTCCCTGGCCCTCTCGGATAAACGGCACGGCAAAAAAGAGAACCGCCTCAAGACACTACTCAATCTCGGACTCGCTCAAGCGCGCAAGGGTCAGTTCGACAAAGCCGAGAAATCCATCAAAGAAGCCCAGGGCCTGGCCGGTAGCCTGGGGATCAAAGACGACGGCACAGTGACATCGATCCTCGCCGAATACAGCAAGCTCCTGGACAAGGCGAAGTAAAGCGAGTAACTGCCTTCAACCCTTTCTGGCCTGCCTGCTGATCACCAGCACTGCTATGAAGGCAACGACAAGCACGAGTATTTGAAGGGCGTCGAGCTTGAAAGCATCTACTTCTTCCAGTTCTGCACAAAAGGTCTCATAAGGCTCGTTCAAACTGCGCAGCAAAGAGAGCTTGTCTCCGACTTTGAGATTGGCATAATTACTGAGGGCCAGAGTGTGCCCGTGCCGCTCCGCTCCCTCGACTTGATAGGTCCATCCCACCAGGCGATGATGCTCACTAGAGACGGGTCCGAGGCTGCTAACCACGCCTTCCACCGGAACCCAGTTCTTCTTTTCGCCAAGATCAGTCGATGAGCGATAGCTAGCGAATATCGTTGCGCAGGCAACAATCAGTACGGATATAACAAGGACTTTTTTCACTTCAGTCTCAGTCGATTATGCCTACGGCAGCAGGCTCCATCTCCAGGGTCTCATCAGCGATAGCCCCGAGATCTTCCTCTTCTTTTTCTTCGGGAACGGCGGCATCGGCGAGCTTACGATCCTGACCATCTCGAGCTTTTTCGCTATTCTCGGCTTCCTCGAGATCTTCTCCGACCAGCTCCTCTCCGGACAGGATGGCAGCGAGGTTCTCTTTGCTGCCGGCCATATCTTCCAGAATGTGCTCCGAGAAGGCGAACAATACTGGGTTGCGGGTGACGACAGCGAGATTGTGGCTGTTCACCATCAAAGAAGACTCTTTGGTCAGGGCGGTCAGCCGGCTGGCCAGCCTGCGGTCCAGATAGACCTCATGGAGGAGCTTCGATTCTTCCGGACCACCGGTAGCCATGATGAAGACCATCTGGGCAGCCTGGGCGGCAGGCGAGACGATGGTGGGGCTCAATGCCGCCAGGCTCAGGGCTGTGTTGGCCAGCTTGGCGGTGATCCGCATGAGGTTGCTGTGACCGTTGAATTTGCGCAGCTTTTTAGTGACTTCGACCAGCACGTCATCTCTTTCGAGCTTTTTGGCAATGAGCTGTTTGCTCCTGGTCTGCAACTCGAAAACATCACAGGTCTCTTCTTCGAAAACAGAATCCGGGACTTTCACCCCGGCAGCCCAGCTGCGCATCTCGGCAATCGCCTCGTCAGCCTCGCTCTCACCCGCCAGGGCCACCAGCTCTTCCCGGGCCCGGGCTATGGAGCGCTCGCCTTTGACTTTGTCCTTGCCCCCCAGACCCATGGCGACCTGGCAGAGAGCCGAGGTGAGACGGACATGATATTCGTCATACTGCTTTTGCCGGGCATAATCGATGGCCGGGGCGCTCTTGAGCCTCACCTTGTCGTCCAGGATGACATCGGCAGCTTCACTGCTTCCTTCGAATCCTTTATATGAGGTAGCCCACTGTGCCATGTCCTTGGTCACGCCCCAGAGCTTGCGGACGCCGCGCTGGAGCCGGCGGTCTCTTTTATTGATCTCGACATTGAGCTCGGAATTCTCGCAAGCCGTCTTCAACAGATCGTCGAGGCTCTCTCTGGGAGTAGATATCTCGATCTTCTCGACGGTACCCTTGAGTTCGGATGGCTGCGCGTCCGTACCACCGGTGGTGTCGGGCAGGGCACCGCTTTCGATGTCAGCGCTGGCGGCAGACAGAGATGGCGAAGGCTCGAAAGCCAGGCATTGCTCGGTCGAGGTCAGAAACCCGCCGGACAGGGTGGCAGCAATGGCGATCGCCAGAATATGAGTTGTTTTGATCGACATGAGGCCTGCCGGACTGAATACTGGGTTTGCTACTAATGACAGCTAATCATAACTCACCCTGACCAAAAGCCAGATAAAACCTGGGGTTGTCAGGAGATCCTTGTCTTTACCTGATTTCCGGTTAAAGCGCCTGTGCCGCACAAGGACTTAAACTAATGTTTTCATTGTGGGTCATGGCCCGGTTGTCAATTACTAAATCCCCGGGACCTATTCAAAATCGGAGCACTATTCGGGTTCGATGAGCAATAAGAGCAATGTCCTCAAACAAGAGGCGTCCCCCAGTGCCGAGGCGGAAGAGGCACTTCTCGAAATCGAGTCCTCGGTATGCTCCTACGGGGACACGGTTCACTATGCCGAGCGCCCCAGGATCTTCGAGCGCTGCGAGGGCAGCTACCTCTATGACATGGAGGATAAGCCCTACTTCGACCTGCAGATGTGGTATTCCGCCGTCAATCTCGGCTATGCCAATAAAAAGGTAAGCGATGCCCTGAAGAGCCAGATCGACCGCCTTCCCCAGCTCGCCTGCCAGTATCTGCACAAAGAGAAAGTGCAACTGGCTGAAAAGCTGGTCAAGAGCTTCAAGAAGGGATTCGGCGAGAACGGCCGGGTCCATTTCAATGTCGGGGGCTCCCAGGCAGTCGAGGACGCCATCAAGCTGGTCCGCAAAGATACAGGCAAAAGCCGCATGCTCGCCTTCGAGGGCGGCTACCATGGCAGGACCCTGGCGGCTTCCGCCATCACGTCGTCTTATCGCTATCGTGAGAATTACGGCGAATTCGGCGACCGGGCCGAATTCGTGCCCTTCCCCTATTGCTTCCGCTGCCCTTACGGAAAGAAGAAGGAGACCTGCGAGCTCTATTGCGTAGAGCAGATCGAGCGCAAATTCGATCACGAGTACACCGGCTGGTGGAACCCGAAAACCAACCAGTCCGAATTCGCCGGCTTTTTCGTCGAGGTGGCTCAGGGAACCGGCGGCTATGTGAATATGCCTGACGGATATCTAGAGCGCCTGGCTCGCATGCTCAAAGAGCGCAATATCCTCTTGATCGATGATGAGATCCAGATGGGCTTTTTCCGCACCGGCAAGCTCTGGGCTATCGAGCACCATAAAGTGACACCGGATCTGGTGGTCTTCGGCAAGGCGCTCACCAACGGCATGAATCCGCTCTCCGGAAT
>JAGQHH010000379.1 GCA_020431945.1 Cyanobacteria bacterium HKST-UBA02
GCAGGAGCGCTATCAAGAGGCCCTGCCCCTTTATCTGAGGGCCCTGGAAATAAGCAAGAAATCACTGGGTCCCGACCACCCCCAGTGCCTGAGCCTCCTGCACCGACTCGCCGAGATCAACGAGACTCTCGACGAGCCGGTGGAAGCCACCCGTTTCTACCAGGAGATTGCCGACCACCAGGAAGGCGAAGAGCTCACCGAGACTCTTACCAAACTGGTGCAGATCTTCGAGGCCACTTCCAACTGGAAAAAACTTGAAGAGCTATACCGGCGGCTCATCGAGCAGTGCCATATCAATGATCCCCGCGACCAGCTCAAATACACCGACTATATGAAATCCCTGGCCCGGGTCCTGCGCCGCCGGGAAAACAAGACCGAAGCAATCACCGTCTACCGGGAAGCCCTTGCCGAAGTCGAAGACCTTCTCGGTCCCGAGCACAGCGATGTAATCATCCTGGTGGACGAGCTCTCGGACGCCCTCATAGACGAAGGCCATCTGAAAGTTGCCGCACCGCTGGTGATGCGCATCTTCAAGCGTTCTCTTTCGGATGTCGAATCGGATCGTTTCCGCCGGGTCCTGGGCAAAGTCAAGCTCCTTGCCGAGCGCCTGGTGCTCGAAGGCGAATACGATGTAGCCGAAGATATGTACCAGCAGGCGCTCACCTCCATGGAAAAACTCAAAGAGCCGCCGGGCAAAGCAATCATCGGTCTGCTGCGCAAGATCTGCATGCTCTGCGCCGAACGACAGGACTACGAGAAATCCGAGGCTGCTCTGAAGCGCGCCCTCAGAATCACCGAGCTCCTCTTCGGAGAGGATCACAGCGAGACCCAGAACATGCTCATGCAGCTCGGTCACCTGATTCAGAAGCAAGGCAATCTTCAGGAGACCGAAGCGATCTACAAACGAGTGCTGGAGATGCGCTACAAGCTTCTCGGCACCCAGGCCCATCCCGATATCATCGAGTCCCTTGTGGAGCTGGCCAAGCTCTCGCGAAGACAGAACAATCTAACCGAGGCGGAGATCTACGAAGAAAGCGCCATCGAGATGGCTAATACCGTATTCGGTGACAATGCCGCCGAGATCAAAGAGATCTCCCAGTCAATCGAGTCAGTGCCCATAGACATGGAAATCAAACTGGAGGAGAACGCCCTCAGGCAGAGCAACACCTGATGTCAGACCCGAGTCACGATAGCAAATTGTCCCCGCTGCCCGATGTCGGTGATTTCATATTCTTCTTCATACTCGACCTGCTCCTGGTAGTCCTTCCCAACCAGCTCTTCGCCGACGGCTCCACTGGCTGGCATCTCGTCACCGGCGACTATATCCTCGATCATGCCGCGGTACCGCACAAGGATCTGATCTCCTATACATTTGCCGACAAGGGCTGGGTGGCTTACGAATGGCTTTTCGACCTGGTGGCAGCCGGCATCGCCAGAGCCGGGGGGCTCAATCTTCTGGCGGTGGTTCTCACCTGTCTGATCGGTTTCATCTTCTTGTTCGTCTATGACCGCTGCCGGAAAAACGGCTGCGGTATCGCCGCCTCGGCCTTTCTCACTGTGACCGCCTCTCTGGTGGCAGCCATGCACTGGCTGGCACGACCGCACCTGATCACTTATCTGGGGCTGATTGTATTCACCCTGGTACTCGATCGTTTCTACAAGAGTTCTATGAGCGTGAAGACCATGGTCATCATTCTCTCGCTTACCACTCTCATCTGGGCCAATTGCCACCCGGCATTTCCTCTGGGTCTGGTGGTCACCGGTGTCTATCTTTTCGTGACCGCCTGCCAGTCCCGGCTCCTGGCCGATGAGAGCGAGCGCCGTGCCGCCTTCGAGAAAGCCCTGGCATTCGCCCTTGTTATGGTCGCCTGCGCTCTCACCAGCCTGCTCAATCCATACGGTCTCGCGCTGCACGCTTATATCCTCGAATATCTGCAAGGTCAGGATATTCTCAAAGCCACCGACGAGTATATGTCCCCTGTCTTCCACGGCGGATTGCACGCTACCTGCCTGGAAATCCTCTTCATCGCTCTTGCGGCCGGGCTGGCTCTTTCGCGCGAGCGCCTCAGCAAGCCTGCCCTGCTTCTCACCATGCTCTTCGCCCATGCCAGCCTGACCAGCGTTCGAAACATGCCCCTGTTTGCGATCTTGATAACGCCTTTTATCGCCCTGCTCTGGTCCAGGACTGTACTAAATAGAGAAGAGCCGGTCACCGCCGGCGCCACCGGTATCAAGCGCGTTCTCATGGAGTTCGAGGAGCAGGAAGCACTCTGCAAAATGCACCTGGCACCGCTTGGCGCCACCATTGCCCTGATAGTCGTAGCTCTTGCAGGCGGCAGTGTCTTCGGCAAGACCGTCATCTCCTCGGGCTTCGATCCGAAATCACTGCCGGTGGAGACTCTCGATTATGTCAGGGACAACGGTCTGGTCGACAAGCCCGGGCTCAACTATGACAACTGGGGAGGCTATTTGTGTTATAAGCTCGGCCACCGGGTATTCATCGATGATCGCGCTGATTTCTATGATCGGCAATTCTATGTCGAATATTCGGTGATGATGGCAGCCGGGGCAGGCTGGCAAGATTATCTCGAGAAATCAGGAGCTCAGTGGGTGCTCTTTCCCAATGCAAGCGCCCTGACAATGGCTCTCAAAGCCGATCCGCACTGGACCCTGGTGAAATCGGATCAGGCATCGAGTCTTTTCGTGAAAAAAACTGATAGAGTAATGTCCGAAAACAACAAGAGCATATGGGAAAAAAATCCGCCAAGCATTTAATAGTAGGAGCCTCCGGCCACGTCGGCCGCGCTCTTTTCAGGGTTGCCATGGACCGTGGCGAGTCGGTACGGGGCACCCGGCTCACTCATGAGCGCAGCGATCTCGATGAGCTCGATATCCGCGATCGTGATTCCGTGGCCAAATTTTTCGTTAAAACAAGTCCCGAGGTAGTCTATCTCTGTGCCGGTCTCACCGACATAGAAAAATGCGAGCGCTGGCATCACAAGAGCTACCAGACCAATGTCGAAGGAGTTCGGAATGTCATAGACGCGTCCAATCATGTCGGCGCGAAAGTGATATATCTGTCCTCCGGCTATATCTTCGACGGTCGCGAAGGACCCTATCATGAGAACGCCCCCACCAATCCGCTCTGCATCTACGGCGCCCACAAGCTCATAGCCGAGCACCTGGTGGCAACCAGCGCCGGTTCCTGGCTGATAATCAGGACCCAGAGCGTCTATGGCTGGGAGGATCTGGGAGGCAGTTTCGTTTCGCGTCTCATGCAAAAGCTCAAGCATGAGCGTCTCATCGATGTGCCCCGGGATCTCACCGTCTCGCCTACTTACGATCGCTGCCTGGCCGGAGCGATTTTCGAGCTGGTGGATACCAATGCCGCCGGAGTCTTCCATGTAGCCGGCGCATCGAATTGCAGCATGTATAAATTCGCCATAGCCACGGCCCGGATTTTCGGCCGCGATCAACGTCTGATCAATCCTGTAAGCACAGCCGATCTGGGCTGGAAAGCCCTGCATCCCGCCGACGCCTCCCTGGTGGTGCGTAAAGCTCAGGATGCCGTGAAAACGGTGCTTCTCCCCTATGAGATCGGTCTCGAGCAGATGCTCAAAGACGAGCTCTGACTCGACTATAATAAGTAAACAGGAAACCCGGGCTGTTCCCGTCAAGAGGCAGCGCTGTGGCTCAAGACAAGCAGAGCGACGCGTCCGAACCAGTCAGAGACGATACTGGCAAGAGGGCTGAGAGCCTGACGCCCAGAGATAGATCTGCGACCCTTCAGGAAAAGTCCGAAGCAGAGAAAGGCAATAATAAAGAAAGCCTCTCGGACATGGAGCTCAAGGCTCTGTCCCCGGAAAATCCCCGGACATCTGAGCTGGCAGCCAACAGGTTCGAGATCGTCGACGATTCGAAAGCTTCTCCTGACGAGAATAACGAGATCAGCACATCCTATGCCGAAGGCATGAAAGCAATCCACCAGAAAGCAGCCACGCCAGCGGAAGCAAGAGAGAAGGGCGAGAAATTCGACCGGTTCTACAATTTGAGGAAAGAAGCCGAGCTCCTGGCGCAGACTGAAGGAAGCGCAGATTTGACAGTGCTCCGAAGAGAAAGCGAGCTGCCGGAGGAGCCAGAGTCGATAGATAGAATTGAGCCTGAGGGTGACCCTCGAGACGAGTTCAAAACAGTCACTGTGCAGAGAGGGGACACTCTCTGGGGCATCGTCCGGACGCATCTGGGCGAACATGCCGCCGGCTCCGAGATCAAGCAGATGGTGGACACAGTTGCCAGAGACAACAAGCTCGTCAACCCGGACCTGATCTATCCGGGCCAGGTCCTGACTCTTCGAGACCAAACGAGACCGAAAAAATCTGGGGAGCCTGAGAGGTCCGAAAAATCCGAGAAGTCCGGAGAGCCCGAAAGAAATGAGACTCCTTCCGTCCCTGAGGAAATGGACGAATCAAGCGAGCCCTTGAATCTGCCGGAAGCCCGTCCCCGGCATGAAAAGCTCATAGAGATCGCCAGCAAGCAAGGTATAGCCACGGACCAGTTCAAGCACGATCTGGAGCTCATCGAGGATAGGGTGAAAAACGACCGCATTACCGCCCTGGAAGCTGAGCAATCCTTCAAGCATTTAGAGCGCCTCCTCACCACGGAGTCAGAGGCCGGGCTTACACTAGAAGACAGACAAATTCTGGCTCAGCAAGTCGTTGCCCAGATGGCGGTGCCCACGAGAACAGACCAGGGACAATTCAATACTTGCAATGTCACAACGGTCGAATGCCGTCTCTACTCGAGACATCCATCGATGCCAGCCAGAATGGTCACCGACCTTGCCCTCACCGGGAAATACACGGCCGGAGACGGCACTAATGTGAAAATCGACGTGGGAGCGATTCAGGATGAAGCACGTAAAGTTCCGGTCCCCGACGGTTACAGGAGCTACGCCAGCCAGCTTTTCCAGGTCTGCGCCGTCAACGTCCACTACATTAAAGAAGGACTTGGAACGAGATATGAGCAACTCGAACCCAAATGGGGCGAGAATAATGATAACGGCGAGCGTCTTTACGCAAGCGACGGTATGCTTCTGGGCAAGACCCCTGGCTTGACCGCCGAGCCGATAATCGAGATTCACAACGCCATCACCGGAGAGCCTCACGATCGAGACTTTTTCATCGGCTCCATAGCCGAGCCCGGAGTTTGCCTGGTGAATTCCCAGTCAGACCTGGAGCACCTTCTCAAGCATGCCAACGACACCCACAGCTTTCCGGTCATACTTGCAGTGCACACGGCCAACCAGCCCTTCTGGTGCGACAGCGGATCGGGCTCGGCAGGAGGAGCGGGAGGCAATTCAGGGGGATGGCATGTGGTCACAATCACCGACTACAATCCCGGACCGCCAACCGTAGCCACAATCGATAATCAATGGGGGAAAGCAGCCGACCATAACGATTTACTAATGGCGATAGAAACCAAAGATCTCTTCAGGGCCTCCCTGGGTCCAAAGGACGCGATCCCAGAGTTGCAAAAGGAATCCAAGGAATTGCGGGATAAAGGCACTCCGGATGCTGGTCTGGAATTCGATCTTCTGCGCCTTCGAAATCTCACCGGAGAACTCGGCGGCTCCGATTACGACCGAGAGCTCAAAGCCCTTTTCAAAGAGCACCGAGCGCGCTGGCTGAAAGGTGATGCCGATATGACAGAAGAATTCAAAGGGATCACCATGCTGCCTATGGCCCTCAATCTGATGAGCCCTGGTGACGACAAGCTCCTCTTCCTCAGCGAGCTGGAACAGGAGAAAGTAATCACTCACCGGGAATTTTACGACTACATGGTAGCGGAAGCAGTATCAGGGATAACGACCGGCAAACCGATGACACCAGTCTTTGAGAGACTCAAAGCG
>JAGQHH010000380.1 GCA_020431945.1 Cyanobacteria bacterium HKST-UBA02
CCGAGGCGCCGACGCCGTGCAGACCACCCGAGACTTTGTATCCGCCGCCACCGAATTTGCCACCAGCGTGGAGAACGGTGAAGACGGTTTCAACGGCGCTCTTGCCTGTTTTCTCCACCACATCGATGGGAATTCCGCGGCCGTTGTCCCTGACGGTAACCGAGCCGTCGTCATTGAGAGTCACATCGATGCGGCTGCAATGACCGGCCAGAGCTTCGTCCACAGCGTTGTCGACGATCTCCCAGACCAGGTGATGAAGCCCCCGGGGACCGGTACTGCCGATATACATGCCGGGACGCTTGCGCACCGCTTCGAGGCCCTCGAGGACGTCGATGGTATCAGCGTTGTACTCCCGGTCCGGACCCGGCTCAGGCTTCTGAGCCTTGCCGTTTTCTTTGACATCCTCTTCCGAGTTGTCGTTCTCGTTTGCAGCTTCGTCTTTTGCCATGGTTCCTCGATATTCTCAAAGAGTGCTTGATGGCAGCAAAAACCGAAATGCCGGGTTTCCGATGCCTGCATCAGGAGTAAATTTTAGCATATTTCCTGGCGAAAAGCCGCTTGATGTGTGGATTTATGCGATTTCAGGCAAGACTCTTCATGAAACTGTTTTAGCCTTTGAAGCGGTCTGGGCTCTGGTTTACAATAAGTCCCCGGAGTATATACAAAAGCAATCGAACTCGGAGGGGGTGTTTCTTGGAAACCTATTTCGAAGCCAGACCGAAACTGGTGGAAGCATCCGCCATCGCCCTGGGATTTTTCGACGGAGTGCACCCCGGACACAGAGTCGTGATCGAGACTGCTGTCTCGGAAGCACGCCGCCTGGGAGTGAAAGCCGGGGTAGTGACTTTCAAGGATCACCCCAGAGCCCTGACACGTGGACAGTCGCCGATGCTGCTCACGGTCATCGAGCAACGTCTCGCCCTTTTCGAGGCTCTAGGGGTAGAAGTAGCTCTGGTCCTCTCCTTCACCGAAGAGCTCTGTCTCAAAAGCCCGCAAGCCTATGTCGAGGATGTCCTGGTCGGCGCCATGGGAGCTCGCTCCATCAGCGTCGGACACAATCACCACTTCGGCAAGGATCGAGAAGGCGATGCCGATCTTTTGCGATCCCTGGGCAAAGACCTGGGCTTCTCTGTCAACGCTGCCGAAATGGTCCATATCAACGGCAAAGAAGTGAGCAGCTCCCGGATCCGCAGCCTGGTGGCGGAAGGGAAGATGCAGGAAGCCCTGGAGCTCCTCTGCCATCCCTTCGCCGTTCTCGGAGAGGTGAGCCGCGGTGACGGCCGGGGCAGGACCATCGGTGTTCCCACCGCCAATCTCGACCTCTACCAGTACCAGATGATTCCGAAAAAGGGTGTTTATGCCGGACGAGCCAG
This sequence comes from Cyanobacteria bacterium HKST-UBA02, assembly GCA_020431945.1. The sequence goes on from JAGQHH010000380.1 coordinate 1,374, forward strand.
AATTCATGGCGCTAATGCCATCGATTGCGTGATCAATGTCGGAACGCGTCCCACTTTCAAAGATGCGTCCGGAGGCGACAGACCGACGGTGGAAGCTCATCTCCTCGATTGCGATATGGATCTCTACGGAAAGAGCCTGGAAATCACATTTCTCGAATTTCTAAGGGACGAGCGTAAATTCGCCGGAGCCGAAGAGCTCACCGCCCAGATAAAGGAAGACATCGAGAAAGCAAGGAATTTCCTCAGACGCGATCAAAAGGGAGAAAAGCTCCCTGCATGAGAACTGATGCTGGTTAAAAGACTGAGGCTCAAGAACTTCCGCAATTACGCAGAAGAAGACGTGGAATTCGGTGCGGTCCGCAATATAGTCATTGGTGAAAACGCCCAGGGCAAGACCAATCTCATCGAGGCGATCGAATATGCCGCGCTCGGTCGCTCCACTCGCACCGCCGACGACAAAGAGCTGATCAGGAAAGGCGAGTCCCGGGCTTCTATTATCGTGGACTTCGAAGCAAACACCATGGAGCAGAGGATCGAGATCGAGCTGAGCCTGAGAATGGCTGCCGGAACCCGGGGACCTCGAACAGCCCTGGATCGGAAAGTGAAAATCAACGGGGTCTCTTATTCGAGCACCCGCAATCTGTCAGGCAAGATCGTAGTAGTCGGATTCAAGAGTCTCGACCTGAATCTTCTCAGGGGAGGCCCCCGCTACCGGCGGGAGTGGATAGACGATCTTACCGGCACCCTGAAATCGACTTATTCACGTTCGCTCTCTCGATACAACAAGGCGGTCACCCAGAGAAATCGGCTCCTCAAGGAGATGTTCGAAAGGAACAGGCTGTCTCAAAGCGACGAGGACGAGCTCAAAGTCTGGGACCAGCAGGTGGCAAGCCTGGGGGCTTTCCTGATCCGCGCCAGACTGTCGGTTCTCAAATCTCTGATTCCCCTGGCGGAGGCTCGCCAGGCACAACTCTCCGGAGCCAGGGAAAAGCTCACCATAGACTATTTCCTGCACAGTATCGATGACGAAGATCCCCAGACAGACGGGATCCTCAATCTGGACGAAGAAAGCGAAATCATGCCCGAGAAAGAGATCGAGGAAAAGATCTTGGCTTGCCTGGCAGCCCGTAAGAGAGAGGAAATCGCACGCCGCCAGACCCTCACAGGCCCCCACCGAGACGACATCAGGCTCAAACTCAACGGTTTTGATGCTACCGCCTTTGCCAGCCAGGGGCAGCAACGGAGCCTCGTCCTCTCCCTCAAGCTATCCGAGCTATTTCTCGTGGCCCATTTCTTGAAAGAGCCGCCCATATTGCTCCTGGACGATGTCCTGGCAGAGCTGGACCTGAGCCGCCAGGGATATTTAATGGAATCTCTCAGCGAGTCCATGCAGACCATTATCACCACCACCCATATCGATGGCTTCAAGCCCGAATGGCTGATCGGCGCTTCTTTCCTGACCGTGGAGAACGGTCAGGCGCGACGAAGCGAGAGTCCACTGGAGGAAAAGCCTGCCGGCAGATAAACAGCATTAGGGATTATGATCTATGATCAGAGGGTAAATTAATATTGCTTAAGCTTCCTTCTGGTTGGCACCCACTCACCCCCCGAAACCCCAACTGAAACATGACCTCATCGATAGGACCTGACCTTGACCGCAAGGTATGCCTGGAATGCCATAGGCAGTTCACAGGTATTGTAGCCGCCTGTACCCACGACGGCAGCATGCTCGTTCCTGTCGCCCAGGACCCGCTCCTGGGCACCAAGCTGGCCGGCAAGTACGACATCATCAGGGTCCTGGGAACAGGCGGTATGGGCGTGGTCTACGAGGGGCGCCAGGACGTCATGGATCGCCGGGTGGCGATCAAGATGCTGCAGGCCCACCACCTGAACGACTCCATGAGCGTGAAGCGATTCCAGCAGGAGAGCAAGGCTACCTGCCGTCTCAATCATCCTCATATCATCACGGTTTTCGACTTCGGCATATCCCCAACGGGACAGCCCTATATCGTCATGGACTACCTGGAAGGTCGTCCCCTCTCGGACATCATCAGAGAGGAAGGACAGGTCAAGGTCGACCGGGCGGTAAGCGTCTTCCATCAGGCATGTGAAGCCCTGGCCCATGCGCACAACCAGGGAGTCATCCACCGGGATCTCAAACCCAGCAATATTGTTCTGATCACCTACGAAGGCGATAAGGATTATGTGAAGGTTGTGGACTTCGGTGTCGCCAAAATCATGGAAGAGGGAGGCACCGAAGGGCAGAAGCTCACGCAGATGGGCGAAGTCTGCGGCAGCCCGGTCTATATGTCTCCGGAGCAATGCCAGGGCTTGCCCCTGGACAAACGCTCGGACGTCTATTCCATGGGAATCGTCATGTACGAGACCCTCACAAACCGCCTGCCGATTCTGGGCAAGACCATGGTCGAGACCATGTCCAAGCACATCAAAGAACCGCCGCCTCCCTTCAGCGAAGTGAGACCGGACCTCTATATTCCAGAGCGAGTCGAGCAGGTGATTTTAAGAGCCCTCGCCAAGACGCCGGAAGAACGGCAACAGTCCATGGAGCAGCTCGCTACCGAGCTCGAGATGGCGATTCCCAAACCCGGTCGAAGCGTTACCTTGCGCACCGCCGATCTCAATACCGAGACTACCGAGGAGCAGCAGGAGAAGGCACCGACCCTGATGGCGCGCCTCACCCCGGTGCAGTGGGCCATTGCTCTGGTGCTCGCCTTCGGAATCGGCACCGCCGGTCTCTATTATACGTTCAGCTATTTCTCCGCCAGCTCGAGCAGCAAGAGCGCCGAAAAGACCGCCGAGAAACCAGCCGAGAAACCCTCGCCCAAACCTGCACCAACCGCGGTGACACCGCCAGACAAACAAGAGAAGGCGAGCACCAGCACTGTCAAGCCACCAGAAAAAGAAACAGCACCACCGGAGCCGGTCAAGACAGCGCCACCGCCAGTAGTGACAGAGTCCAAACCGGAACCGCGGACAAAACCGAAACCCAAGCCCAGACCGGCACCCGCACCGAAAGCGGTTTCCGTCAGCAAGCCTGCGCCTAAAAAACCGGCCAACGATCCTTTCGAAGCGCTCAGAAGAAGCAAATCCTTCTGAAACGTGAAAAGACAGAACAAAAACACCTCTCAGATTGCTCTCGAGAGGTGTTTTGCTACTGGCTGACTGCCCCTTGCGATGGGCACAGTATCTCTTAGAGTCTGCACCAGAGTGCGACTAGAAGCGGGCTCGCTTGCTGCTGTTTCCGGGCGACGCCGCCCTGGAGTCTCCGCAAGGTCCCTCGGCTAATTGCCAATACAACTCTACCAAACGATTCGATATGTTGAACTACCCCAATAGACATTTAAGAGTACAGACTCCTGGCAATACAAGAACAGCAGCTCATGCGACTTTTCGCCCGCACCAAGATTAATCGACTCCGGAACCATCGCCCGGACAACAGGGAAAACGATCGCATAGACGGTGGCACCATGCCCGCAACCATTTCAGCACCCTCGAGACATCTAGCGCATATCCGGAACCGGATCGATCACACTGTTTTCAGTGATCGAGAAGCTTTTACCAGGCGCCCGGCACGCTCCGGACACACTCTACCGGTCCATCGACCATCGATCTTGGCGGCGGATCCGATGATCAGAGCATCGGCGAGAGCCGCGAAATCGCGAATATTGTCTTCATCGATCCCCGAACCGATGAGAAGCGGAATATCGACACTGTTTCTGACTGATTCCACCTCATGACCCAGCGGCGCCAGGCCCGTCCGAGCACCGGTGACGACCACGCCGTCAGCCTTGAAATTCGCTGCTTCGATGGCGGTCTCGGCAATGTCCACATCGGCGGTGATGGCATGGGAAGAGTGCTTCTTTTTGATATCGGCGAAAATCTTCACCCGACCGGCCCGGAGATTGAACCGCCTTCTGATGAGCTCGGCAGCACAAGCTTCATGAATACCCTCATCGCCAACATGAGCGAAGACGAAGCCTTCCACCCGGATAAAATCGAGATCGCAGGCCACCGCCACGGCAAGAGCCTCTATATTGGCACCGGCCAGGAGTTGCACCCCCAGGGGCAGGTCCACAGCCTCTTTCAATCTTCTGGCTGCTACAGTCATCGCCGCCACAGTTTCCGGCGCCACATAACCTTTCAGATAGGGAGCATCATGAGTGTTCTCGACAACCAGGGCGTCGAAACCTTGCTGCTTGTAGATAAGCGCATCCGCTATGGCGGCATCGACGATATCGTCCATACTGCTGCCATAATCAGCCGCCCCGGGAAGAGGTAGCAGGTGGACAGCCCCTATGAGACAGAGGGGCTTGCCGAAAAGACCCTTCATTTCTTTTCCTCCGCCAGAAGAACAGCACGCACCGGTGAGGCCTCGAGCTCCTCGAGCTTCAAAGGCAGAGCGACGAGGTAATAATCTCCGGCCGTCACCGAGGTCAGATCGAGGTTCTCGAGCCAGACCATGCCACCGCGGTTGAGTACATGATGACTTTCCAGGGACTTGGAATCGATATGATCCACCGACGGTGTATCCAGACCGACCAGCACGATACCTCTGGACACCAGGTCTTCGGCAGCCGCTATGCTGATATAGGCATATTCGGACTCGAATACCTCGTACCGTATCCGGTGACAGGTCCGGAAGAGAACCCTGCTGACTTTCTCTCCCGAATCCAGGCTCTCTTGATAATGCTCGGGCTCTATGCCACCTGAAAAGGGCGCCAGGTCGACGATTCGCACAGGACCGAGAAAAGGCTCCAGGGACAGCGATCCGATCACACCCCGACCTTCCTCCAGATCGCCTTCTATATGAACGGGAGCATCAGCGTGGGTACCTACATGCGGGCTCATGGTCATGGCCGTCAGATTGACAACGCCACTGTCTCTCACCGTCAGGGTGACAGCCCTTTGAAACGGGGTGTCGCCGGGGAAACATGCAGTACGGCTGTTGACCGGCTGGGATATATCGATGATTGTGAATGGCCTGTCCGGTCCGGGTCTGGTTTCGTTCATAGGTGCATTTTAGCCACGAAGGCCGGCCCGTGTAAAATGTTAGGGCCATGAAAAAGAGCTACAACATAGTCGAGGGAAAAGCTCCGCGTCCGCTGGGAGCGTACAGTCATGCTATTGAAGCTGGCGGCTTCCTCTTCGTCAGCGGGCAGGGCGCACGGGACCCGATCACCGGACTCGAGCGCGGGGTCGAACTCGGCTCCGGCGGCGAGATCGCAGCTTATGACATCAAGGTGCAAACCGAAGCAGTCATAGACAACCTGACTACGGTGCTGAAAGAAGCCGGACTCTCCCTGAAAGACCTGGTCGACGTCACGGTATTCCTGGCCGACATGAACGACTTCAAGAGCTATAACGAAGTGTACGAAAAACACTTTTCATTCCCGGATCCTCCTGCTCGCACCACGGTGCAGGCAGCACGACTGCCGGGTAAGAACTTCATCGAGATCAAAGCTACCGCCTACAGGAGGGCATGATGACTCTCTCGACCAAATCCACCAGAGTGCGAATTGAGAACTTCATCGGTGGTAAAAACGAGGCATCCGACTCCGGCAAGACTTTCGAGACCTTGAACCCGGCCACCGGAGAAGTGCTGGGCGAAGTCGCCCTGGGCACCGCATCTGATATCGACCGGGCGGTAGCAGCCGGACGCGAGGCTTTTCAAAAAGGCCCCTGGGCGAGAATGACCATGGCCGAGCGCTGCAATATCATCAATCGCATAGGCGACCTGATTCTCGAAAGACGTGAAGAACTGGCCCGGGCGGAAACACTGGATACAGGCAAGCCGCTCTCCGAAAGCCTGACCGGAGACATACCCAGATCAGGGCAGAACTTCAAATTCTTCGCCTCCTACGCAGCTTCCATGGGAGAAGATTGCTTCACCTCCGCCAGCGACGAAAGACATGTGGCGATCCGGGAGCCCCTGGGAGTGTGCGGTCTGATCACGCCCTGGAACCTGCCCCTCTATCTGGCAACCTGGAAGATCGCGCCCTGCCTGGTCATGGGCAATAGTTGCGTCCTCAAGCCGGCTGAGTGGACTCCTTATACGGCATTTCTCTTCGCCGAGATCACGAGACAGGCCGGTCTGCCCGATGGCGTATTCAATGTCGTTAATGGCTTCGGCCCGGACGGCGCCGGGGAGGCTCTCACCGGGCATCCGCAAGTGAGCTCCATCAGCTTCACCGGCGAGACAGGCACCGGCAAGGCGATCATGGCGAATGCCGCCACCACCTTGAAGAAAGTCTCTTTCGAACTGGGCGGCAAGGGAGCCAACATAATCTTCGATGACGCCGATCTCGATACGGCTCTCGACACAGCTGTCCGTGCGGCCTACCGCAATCAAGGACAGATCTGTCTGGCAGGCTCCAGACTCTTTGTTCAAAAGGGCGTCTATAAAAAAGTAGTTGATGCTCTGGTGGAGCGGGTCAAGTCCATCAAGGTCGGTGATCCCCTCGACCCCAACACTCAGATGGGCGCCCTGATCAGCAAAGAACACATGGAGAAGGTGCAATCCTATATAGAGCTGGGAGCCCGAGAGGGCAAGCTCCTCACCGGCGGAGAGCGGCTCCAGGACCTCGGTCCGGGTAACTTTATCGCCCCGGCGCTTTTCGAGGGCTTGAGCCATGACAGCCGTTTCTGCCAGGAAGAAATCTTCGGTCCGGCGCTTCCGGTAATACCGTTTGCCAGCGAAGAAGAAGCGGTAGAAATGGCCAATGACACACCCTATGGTCTGTCAGCCTCGCTCTGGAGCGAAAATGTGAACCGCTGCCACCGGGTGGCCAGCGCCATCAAAGCAGGGTTGATCTGGGTGAATTGCTGGTTCGCTCGTGATCTGCGCACTCCGTTTGGTGGCCAAAAAGCATCTGGAATCGGTCGGGAAGGCGGTCGTTACAGCCTGGAGTTTTTCTCCGAAGCCAAGACCATTTCGTACAAATATCGTTGATACGGAGACTGATATGGACCTGGGGATCAAAGGTAAAAGAGCTCTAGTTTGCGGAGCCTCGAAAGGCATGGGGAGAGCAATAGCGTCGGGTCTGGCGGAAGAAGGCGCCGATATCTTCATTTGCGCCCGGGACGATGAGGCCCTCATCACTGCCAGGGAAGAAATCAAAAGGGAAACCGGAGTCAATGTCCAGTCCTGGTCATGCGATCTGACAAACCAGAGAGAAAGACACGAACTGATCGAGAAAGTAAAAACCGTTTTCGAGCATATAGATATCCTCATTCATAACACCGGCGGCCCCGCCCCCTCATCAGCCTACGGCACCGCCCCGGAAGCCTGGGAAAGCGGCTTCAATCAATTGTTCCAGTCGGTCGCCCAGCTCAATCAGGCCTTTCTGCCTTCGATGATCGACCGGAACTGGGGGCGAATCATCACAATCACCTCCCTTTCAGTCCTGGAGCCGATCAAGGGGCTGGCGGTCTCCAATGCCATGCGCTCGGCGGTGAGCGCCATGCTCAAGACCATGGCCGACGAGGTGGCCTGCCATAACATCACAATCAACTGTGTGGCTCCAGGGCTGATCGACACCGACAGGCTGGCATCGCTCATGGAATCGCGCCTCCAGTCTTCCGGTCAAACCCGAATAGATTATGAGCGCGAGCGGCTCGGTTCGATTCCCGCCGGACGCCTGGGAAGCCCGAAGGAATTCGCCGATGTGGTCACTTTCCTGGCTTCCGAAAGAGCTTCATACATAACCGGCTCGACAATTTGCGTGGACGGCGGCAAGAGACGATCGACCTTCTGATTCCTGCTTTTCACCTGCTATGATTTGCCGATAAAGCGGAGTTTGAGAGGGAGCTAAAAGTGAAATTTCTCGTTCTGGGAGCAGGCAAGGTCGGTCATGCCGTGGTCTTCGATCTGATTCGCAGCCCGAAGGTCGAAAAAGTCGTAGTAGCCGATCTCGACGCCGACAATGCTCACTTCATTAAAGAATCGCTGGCTGACGAGAAGATCGTGCCGGTGGAGCTGAATGTCAAAAACGAGGAATATGCCGCCGAGCTGATGAAGGGGACGGACATCACAGTGAGCTGCCTTCCCTGGCAACTCAACTATGAGCTCGCCAAGCTCGCCCTTTCGATTCGCGCCAACTTCTGCGACCTGGGGGGCAATCACAAAGCCGCAGAGAAGATTCATCTCCTGGATGAAGTGGCCAGGGAGCAGGAGGTGTCCATAGTACCGAACCTCTCGATGACACCGGGACTGGTATCGATCCTGGCGAACTGCGCCGCTGAAAGCATGGAAGAGCTCTACGAGATTCGGATTCGCTCGGGGTCGATCCCGGTGGAGTCTAACGAGCACTCGCCACTCGATTACGGTCTTTTTAACGATCCGAGCACTATGATCGACGAATTCGTAGAGCCAGCCAGGGTAATTCGTGACGGGCACCTGCTCGAGACGGCTCCTCTGGAAGATCTGGAAGAGCTGGAGTTCCCCAGGCCGATTGGCAGGCTAGAAGCCTTCACCGCCACAGGCGGGCTCGACAGCCTTATCGAGACTTATAGGGAGAAAGTAAAACATCTAGACTATAAAACCCTCAGATATCCCGGACACTGCGAGCGCATCAAGCTCCTCAAGGACCTGGGGCTTTTCTCTGTCGATCCTGTAATCGTCGCTTCCGGAGCCCGGGTGAATCCCAGAGAAGTGATGGAAGTGGTCATGGCCCGCAGCCTGAGTGAAGACATCGCCGATGTGGCTATCGCCAGAGTCACCGTTACCGGAGTGACTGACAAAAAGCCGGTCCAGCACGTCTGGGAATGCATCGACTATGGCGACGAGGCTGAGGGAATACCGGCCAATATTCGTCTGAGCGCCTTCACCGCTTCTATCATCGCCCAGATGATCGCCCGCGGGGACATCACCGATCGAGGCGTACTCCGCCCGGAGAAAGTAGTACCGGTAAAGCTCTTCCTCGCTGAGATGGCAAGCCGGGGAATCAGCCTGACCATGACCGAAAGGAATCCGGCCCGCTCCGGCGGGTAAGGACCGAGACGGGAGTATCAGAGAGAGAAAAGCGTATGAAACTCTCTCCTCCAGGCCCGAGAGAGAAAAACGTATGAAACTCACTCTTCCGGGCCCGAGAGAGAAAAACGTATGAAACTCTCTCCTCCGGGCCCGAGAGAGAAAAACGTATGAAACTCTCTCTTCCAGGTCCGAGAGAGAAAAACGTATGAAACT
>JAGQHH010000381.1 GCA_020431945.1 Cyanobacteria bacterium HKST-UBA02
TACCGGTCTGGGAAGCGATAGTGGTGGGATCGATGGTGTCTCTGACCATCACTTTGTGCTGAGCATCGCCCAGGGCCACCAGCATGAAGAGCATGATCAGATAAGCGAAAAGAACATTGAATGTGACACCGGCAACAGCCACCAGGGCTCTCTGCCAGATCGGGAATTTTTTGAAAGGCTTGAGCTTCACACCGAAGGCATTGTCCGGCTCGCTCTTTTCGGGTTCGGTCTTTGCGGCTTTCTCATCGGTTTCCTGATTGGTATCGCTTTCACTTTCCTTAGCCGAGCCGGTGCTGTAGATAGCCGGATCGAGGGTGGACTCGTCCCCGAGCTCGGGAATGAGAACGAAGCCCCCGAGAAGACAGGCATAGATGCGGAACTCGGTGTCCCAGGCCTTGCCCAGGGTGATATGAGGTCCGAAGGGTAGTCCGAAACCGAAAATCGGGGTCTGGAAGCCGAACATCCTGGCAACCAGGAAGTGCCCGCACTCATGCACGACAATGAGAATGCTCAGAATACCGAGCATGAGAAGGACGGCGATGGTTTGAATTATGAAGTCCATATCTATAGCTTACTAGCAAATAGAACTATAGCGCCGGCGCGTCGAAAACGTAGCCGAAGCTCACGTCATTATAGTAATACTTCAAGATCTGGCCTGCATTATAGCCATGTTCAGCAAGAGTGCGTGCACCGTATTGCGACATGCCGAGCCCGTGACCGAAGCCCTGGCCGGCAAAGACATAAGAATTGCCGTCCGGAAGGATATTAAAATTCGTTCCGGGAAGCTTGAGGAGCTTGCGGATATCGGTGCCGGTGACCAGGGTGGAGCCCCGGGTACCGACCAGGAGCATCTGCTTGACCCGCCGGGAGGGGCTGCGCCAGAGGGGGAACATGGCGGTGATGGAGCCGATTCCAGCACTTCCCAGGGTCCTCTCGAGGTCGGCGGTGCTGAAGCGGCGCTCCCAGAGATAGTAAGGAGACGAGTGATCGTAGTCCCGGACCGCGTTCAGATAGGGCAGGGGCTTGCTCCAGACATGCTGGGAAAGCTCGGTATGACCGCCCCCGGAGCTGTGAAAAAAGGCCGGCACTACAGTACCCCGGTGCTTGAGAACGATGCCGGCGGTCTCGTAAACCGCCCGGCTACTGGACTCTTTCTCCCAGTCCACGCCCCGGTAGACCTGGTCGGCGATGGTGGCCCGGACATCATAGCCTTCCGACTCATATTTGCCGAGATTGGCCATGACATAAGACCGAGCAGCGATGGCCTGGGCTTTCAGGGCCTCCAGAGGCCAGGAGGCCGGCATCTCGGAGGGGAGAACCGAAAGGAGATAGTCTTCCAGGTCCACTATATTGATTGCATTGAAAGAAGATATCGACCGTCCCCGCCTGCCATTGACCTCATTGGCGGTGATCAAGAGGGCACCGCGATAAGCCCGGCCGTTGATGGAGAAAATAGACTGATCCTCGCCGGTGGCATATTTCTCCGGGACGATGAGCAGACCGCCGGCGATCTTGCCCAGACGAAGCAGGCTCTTATCCTCACTGGCAAGGGGATTGGCTGCGGCCCGCAGGGGCACGGCAGCGCAGGGCTGAGCGCTGCTGGCCCGATCCGCCGCCTGTCCGGAGCCGGGAGCCGGCACCAGTGGCGGTGACAGACTGGGAACCGCCGAAGGCACGAAAGCGACTTTTTTCTCGGTCCTGAGCTCGTCGCCGGTGGCAATAAGCTGCCGGTCGAGATTGCGCTGGGGCAGAAGAGCAATTGCCGGGCCGCCGAAAAGTATCGAAGGGGCGACTTTCCACTGGCTGCCTGGTTTCAGCTCCGCCACCAGGTTGCCGGTGAGGGCGTCTTTGACCTGGGCGGTGTCGAAAGAGACCAGATTGACGGCGGATATACCCTGGGCGATACCGACCCGGATGGCGAAGTGCCGTCTCCGGCTCTCCTGATCCCCGGTTATCTGCAGGGGCTCGCCGGGATCATTGCCGGTCAGATCCAGGACCGATGCCAGCTCCCGGCTGGCAAGGAG
>JAGQHH010000382.1 GCA_020431945.1 Cyanobacteria bacterium HKST-UBA02
TTCGGCTCGGTGATCACCAACGGCAAAGCTCATGAGCTCATGGCGGATCACTTCGCCAACCCGGACCGGGAGCACGATCTCTGGATGCTCGTCCGGCTCGGTCACAGCGACCTGCCTCCCAAGGCATGGCGCCTCACCCTCGACCAGCTCCTGGTCGACTGACTACTTCCCGAAACCCAAAAGAAGGAAGGAAAGAAATGCGCAGAATCTTCATCTTCGCATTCGTCGCCCTTGCAGCCCTGGTCCGCAAGCTGATCATGCGCAGCGACGTCGCCTACAAGCTCTTCTTCATTCCCGGTGCCGACAACATGCGCACCGTCATCGGACTCTGGAAGGCGTGGTACGTCTTCGAGAAAGCCCGGCGCGAATGTCCTGCCTATGCCGATTTCCTGGACAAGCAGGGCTTCAAGAAAGTCCGTCTCAGAGGCTGGATCCCGGACCTCTCATCCATCCCGCCCATGGACAAGGCGAACTTCATCAAGGTCTACAGCATGGCTTCCCGCTGCTACGGCGGCAAGCTGCCGGTGCGTGGCGCGGTCATCGACCAGTCCTCCGGCTCCACCGGCAAACCCACCAGATGGGTGCGTGGTCCGGATGAGCGCAAGGCGGTGGCGAGAGTAATGCAGCTGGCACTGCGCGAGCATGTCGGCGACAAGCAGATCCTCTTCGTCAACGCTTTCGCCCTCGGTCCCTGGGCTACCGGCATGAGCGTCAGCTATTCCATCTCGGACGAATGTCTGCTCATCTCGGTGGGACCCGACGTCGACAAGATCGTCGGTGTCCTCGAGGACTTCGGCTCCGATGACTTCCTCTATGTCATCGCCGGCTATCCGCCTTTCCTCAAGATGCTGGTGGACAGCAAGAGGGTGGACTGGTCGAAGTACGACTCCATCGCTTTCTACGGCGGTGAGGGCATGTCCGAAGGCATGCGCAGCTACCTCCTCGAGTCCTTCCACGAGGTCTACGGCGACTACGGCGCCTCTGATCTGGAGATCAACATCGCCGCGGAAAACGCATTCACCGTGGCTGTGCGCCGCCTGATGACCACCAACGAGTCCCTGCGCCGGCGCATCAACGCTCGCCTCTCCGGACTCCCCGGTCTCGAGCGCCTTCAAGACGCTCTGCCGCACATCTTCCAGTACAACCAGCTGGACTATGTGGTGGAAACCAATCAGGAAGGCGAGCTGCTCATCACCGTCGGGCGCGCCTCCAATGTCTCGCCCCGGGTCCGCTACAACATCCACGACAACGGCTTCGTGATGCTGCACGGGGAGCTCGCCTCTCTGCTTGCCGCCGAAGGCGTGGACGTGGGTGCCCTGCCTCCCGCCATCGCAGACATGCCGGTGATGCTCCATTACGGACGGTCGGACCTGGCAGCCTCTTACTATGGCTGTAAGATCCCGCCCACCGACATCGAGAAGATCGTCTTCGAGGTTCCGGAGCTGGCGCGGATCTACAACTCCTTCCGCATGATCACCGCGGAAGACGCCGAGCACAACAAGCACCTCACCATCGCCATCGAGCTGGCTGACGGTGCCGAACCGCCGGCGGACCTGGCCGCCATGACCGAGCGCGTCTTCGACCTGCTCGGCAAGCACAACCAGGACTATCGCGAGTCCGCTCGCATCGCGGCACAGAAAGGGGTCTTCGCGAAGCTCGAGTTCTTCGGCTTCCGCCAGGGTCCCTTCGTGAACTCGGACATCCGGTTGAAGAACCGGTACACCGAGGACAAGAAGTAAGCCGCCTGGCGGGCTGCCGGTCTCCATGAGAGTCGGCAGCCCGCACCAAAATTGAAACTTCGAGTCCAAGGAAGACGAGAGCCCCGTGTTCCCCTCATGGAGAATCACCGGGGCTCTCTTCCTTCCTTCTTTCACGAGCCTCTACCATATCCTTTAGTATCTTGCGATTCAAGAAGAAGAGATGGAAAGCCTCGCGGCGAACCATCCCTTCGAGATGAGCAGGGCTCGAGTCGTCCCTGAAAGACGGCTGTTGCCCTGCTCATCTTGCCACCTCCCCGGGCTCGGCGAAGGGCTCCACCACCGACAGGAAGTCGGCATGGAGCCTATCGATCTGCTCCTGGTCGGAGACATCCACCTGACCGGCGGCTTGCTGCGGATGACCGTAGCGCCCGTACTTTTCGGCGAGAGGTCGTAAGTCGACTCGCTCGTCTACGGTACGGAAAGACACATAACCGTCGCCCCTGACCGCGCACATGTGGCGGCAGAAGTAACCCAGCTCCGCCATGACACCCCGGTGCGCTTCAGGATTCTCATCCTTCAACACAACGAAGCCGATCAGACCACCGGCGGTGAAACGCATGTCTGCGCCACCAATGGCGGTGAGGATCGAGATGCTCTTGCGAACCATCAAACGTTTCTGGATGTCTACCAGGAGCTCGTCGGTGAGCCCATGTCTGGTGAGCACAGCCATGTGTCTGACAGCGTCGGCAGGCATGTTCTGGCGGAACCAGAACGTGTCGGTGAGAATGCTCACCGCCAGGATGGGCTCCCGAACACCGAAGTAGTCGATGAGCAGGCAGCCCGCAGAGGGTGCCTGGCGAATGAAGGACTTCTCGTCATCCACCTCGCCGTGTCCGGCATGGTGGTCGATGGTATAGACCTTCACTCCGCGCGGGTCGAAGCCCAGCCGGTCGCCATCCACCAGAACGATCTCGTCGGGTCTCCAGCTCTCGAGGAGCCTGTCGAAGACCTTCTGCAAATCGGCGGTGGTAAGCTCCGGAGTAACCTCGCCCCGAATCGTCTCGTGCAGGTCTCCCGGCTCGAGAATCCAGGCGATCTGGCCGTACATGGCCAGGGTTGGTAGAGTGTACGCCTCGAGCCCACGCTTGCGCAGGTGCTGAAGAAGCGCTTTGGTGGAAGCGACAGAGTCACCGTCCACCGGTTGAGCAGGACCGACCACCAGAGTCTTTCTAGCCCAGCGCCTGTGTGCTGGACCTCTGACGGCAGTGCGAGCCCGTTTCATCAGGCTTCTGATTAACGTAAACATACTGCCTCCTTGTCCTCCGAGAGGACTGAGACAGGAACTTGCCCTGGAGCCTTGCAGCTCCAGAGCGGGTTCCTTCTGAATCGAAACTCGCTTCTCAGGCGCAGGCCAGAGCTTCCTGACCGTCGCCGCTGAAGCGATCCTTTGCCCAGGCGAGCGCCTCGGTGGCACTTGCGAAGGCACCCTGCCGTTGCGCCGAAAGGGCCTCTGCCAGCATCTCCCCGAAAACCGGACCCGGCTCGAAGCCGAGACCGATCAGGGTTCTGCCTGTGACCAGAGGCTTCTCCGGCTGCTGCTTGATCTCCTCGAGCCTGGCGAGCAAGAACCGCGTGTGCGAGTTCTCGATGCCGTTTGGCCGTCCGTTGCCGACCGCGTCAGCGTGCTGCAGGGCGATCAGGTCGTGGATATCCTCACGAACCAGAAGCGCCGCCAGCTTGCCAGGCCGTAGCTCCGGAACGACGTGCATGAGCATGTGCAGGCGCACCATTTCGGTGACCCGCAAACGGCTGGCGTTGGACAGCTTGAGACGCCGGCAGATACCGTCGGCGATGAAGGCGCCTACCTCGGCGTGACCCTCGTTGCTGATCCGCTCCACTCCGTCGTCGTCGGTCCAGAACTCCTGCGTGTCGGGCTTGCCGACGTCATGCAGGAGAGCGCCCAGCATCAGCTCGAAGGACGAGCCGGTGAGCTGCTCCACCACCATCAGGGAGTGCAACCAGGTGTTGCCCTCGGGATGCCAGATGGGGTCCTGGTCGCCGCGATGCGTATTGCACTCCACCAGCTCCGGAATGATCTGGGTCATCAGCCCGAGCTCCATCAGGAGGTCGAGACCGACAGCCGGCCGGGCGCTGGTGAGGATGCCCTCGAGCTCACTGGTGATGCGCTCGAAAGAGACCGGCATGCCGGCAAGCAGCGTGTGAGCGCTGGCCTTGATGGCAGCCAGAAGCTCCGCCTCGATGGCGAAGCCATACCGAGAAGCGAACCGGACAGCACGCAGCATGCGCAGCCGGTCTTCGGAGATGCGCTCGAAGGCGTTGCCAACCGAGCGGATGATGCCCTGCTCCAGATCCTCGCGCCCGCCGAAGAAATCAAAGATCTCCCCGGTGAACGGATCCTGGAACATGGCGTTGATGGTGAAGTCACGCCGGGCGGCGTCTTGCTCCAGAGAGGTGACGAACTCGACCGTATCCGGTCGACGGCCGTCGCTGTACTGTCCGTCCGCCCTGAGCGTGGCGACGTCGATGACCTCTCCTCCCATCAGCACCTTGATGACGCCGCGGGACTTGCCGTTCGAGATCGTCCGAGTGAAAAGACGCTCGACCTCGTCGGGGAGAGCAGACGTAGCAACGTCATAATCGTTGGGCGTCAGCCCAAGCAGCTCGTCACGGACGCAACCGCCGGCGAAGGCGGCGATATGACCGTGGCGTTGCAATTCTGCTACCACCGAGATGGCAGCGTTTCTCTCAGTAGTCATGGCAATTCTCCTTTCCGTCCGGCCGCTCAAAGAACGGTGACCGGACGACTCTGCGGCTTGGTGCTGGTCTGGGGAGCCAGCTGTGGCAGAAGACCTCCGTCGATAGCAGCCAGGAGCGCTCGGCGGTTTCCGAAGTCGAGCTCTTCGAGCTCGGCCTTCAGCTGACCCGACGACGTCAGGGGCTCGACGGTATCTGCCAGGGTTTCGGTGAGACTGTCGTAACGCTTCAGCCAGAACCTGATGTTCAGGTGGGTCGCGTCACCCAGGTCACCGCTTGCCGTTTTGATGAAACGCTCGAGCATGCGAACCGCCAGATCGAAGCTGCTGCTGTCCTCGAACCGGTCCTTCTCGGCGGCTACAGCCGCTTCGAAAGAATCGGAATCGCAGGCGAGCCGGACCTCGTTGAGGCGGCGTGCTACGGTGAGCGCGCACGATGCCTGTCTCCAGGCGCTAACCAGCTGCGACAGAGAGCCGAAGCCCTCGTCCGACAGCAGGGAGTCCAGACCCCGTTCGGCTAGCAAGCCGGCGAGGGTTCGGCGATCTTCGGGCTCGAGCTCCTCGAGCTCGATCTGAACCAGACCGGCAGCCTGGCCGGACTGGACGAACTCGACGAATTGCTGGAGCACCGACTCGAAGCGGTCGTCAGCAACGAGGTGCTGATGGCGAGCTTCCTGAGGGTCTCCATCGTCTCCGTCGAGGATGGCGAGCCACCGCTCCCTGGCGGCAGCACGCAAGCGAAGTGCTGACAGCACCTCGCCGGCTAGTTTGATCAGTGACATGGCTAATTCTCCATTTTTTGTTCGTGAAAAAAAGCCACACCAGCCCCAGACGGCGTGAACACCGGCGATATCAATTGCACCTGAGACATCACTTCGCGCGGAGGCGAGAAATGAGGTCTCAGACAGCATTCGGATCAGGCGTCTTTAGTCGTTTGAATCCAGGAATATGGTGTGAGCGAAGATATTTCGACCTTAGGTTTTGGACTGAATACAAGGCAATATAAAGCCAGGTTAATTCAGCCTTGAATTCAGAGACTGAAGATTAAAACTGAGAAAATGCCCTGAATTCAGCACTTTAAAGGCTAGCGCAGCTACTAAGCGCCGTTTAATCTTCGCCAAAACCTTTCCAGCCTGAATGAAGGTCTTCGAAGTCCGGGTTCTTGTTTTTCATAGAAGCAAGGATCTCGGCAGGGTCGAGCATGAACGCCTGACGGCTGGCGGCGAACTCGAGACTGTCGGCCAGGCTGTGATCGGCTCTGTAGTTCAGACAGTCCTTCGAATGCGATACTGCCAGCGGTGCTTTTCCGGCAATCAGCGCCGCCGTCTCAAGGGCTTTCTCCACTACCCTTTCGTCGTCATCCAGCACGGCATTGACGAAGCCCAGCTCGCAGGCCCGTCCGGCACTGAGCTTCTCGCCGGTAAAAGCGAGCTCCCTGACTATCCCTTCCGGCATCTTTCCAGGAAGACGTTGCAGGGTACCGAGATCGGCCATGATACCCAGGTTGATCTCCTGAATGACAAAATATGCCGAAGCCGTGGCGAAGCGAATGTCACAGGCGCTGACAAGATCAAGACCAGCTCCCATGCATGCGCCCTGCACCGCCGCTATCACCGGGACACGTACCCGGCTCAGAACATCGAGACATTGCTGCAAGCGAATAACCACAGTACGCAGGCGATCCCGCTGCCGGGCCGTGCCGGTGCCAAGTAATTCCCTGTCGGCAAATATCTCCAGATCGATGCCCGAGCAGAAATCTTTTCCTGCTCCCGATATGACAATTACCCGGTATTCGCCGGACTCGCCCAGCTCCCGCACGGTATCCGGAAACTCGATCCAGAATTCTTTGCTCAGAGCATTCCGCCTCTCGGGCCGGTTCAGCCGCAAGTGAGCAATCTTGTTTTCCAGGGTGATTTCAAACATGGGTCTTCCTCGATTTCAGGCAGATATCTTAGCCCGAAAGTCTCTATGTTGGTAAATCATTACTTGCTACTATCTC
>JAGQHH010000383.1 GCA_020431945.1 Cyanobacteria bacterium HKST-UBA02
GTTGTTGAACGTGCTCTTGATGTGGACTACGCCCTGCAGCACATATCGCTTCTCTTTCTTTTTGGTTCTAGCTTTTGCCGTCTTAGCCATGGCCTTGTGTTTACCCTTTGGATATATGTCTCGAATACGCGATTCTAAAAGGAATTGTCAGTAAATGCGTGAAATTTCGCTCCAATATTAACGATCGTGTTGCTCGTCGTTAACGGCCGATTACTTGCCGGGAGCTTGTTTCTTGTTGGCTACCGTCACGCGTTTGCGACCGCGCCTGGTACGGGCATTGGTCTTGGTGCGCTGACCCCGGGTGGGCAGACCACGTCTGTGGCGCTGTCCGCGGTAGCAGTTGATTTCGATGAGGCGCTTGATATTGAGACCCTCGACACGGCGAAGGTCACCCTCGATCTGATAGAGACCAGTTTTCTCGATCTCGTCTCTGATTTTGGCTACCTCATCGTCGCTGAGCTCGTGAACCCGTCTTTCTTCGGGGATCCCGAGCTTGTTGCAGATCTTGGTGGCGGTGGTCATGCCGATACCGTGAATGTAAGTGAGACCGACAAAGGTCTTTTTGTTTTTCGGTAGGTCAACACCGGCTATTCGAGCCATTAGTCCTCCAGCTTTACGCTATTTCGATTCAGGTCGCCTTTTCCATTAGTAGGCAGCGGGATAATTCAAATTAGCCCTGGCGCTGCTTGTGCTTGGGGTTAATGCAGATGATCGCTACACGACCTTTGCGGCGGATCACTTTGCACTTGTCGCACATTCTTTTTACTGACGCTCTTACTTTCATAACCAGCTCCCAGCACACTCTGGTGCATTCTCTCAGTCCGAAGCGAAAACCGCGCCTGCGTCCATTTCGGGGAGGCAAACCGCTAAAGCCGCGGACAAACAACTAATTCTACACTACTCTCTGATTCTGTATGTGATTCTTCCGCGCGTAAGGTCGTATGGGGTGAGCTCCACGCGGACTCGATCGCCCGGAAGTATCTTAATAAAGTTTTTGCGAATCTTCCCGGAAATGTGTGCCAGGACCTTGTGCCCGTTGTCGAGCTCTACCCGGAACATGGCATTGGGCAAGGATTCCCGGATGGTGCCCTCGAATTCTATTACGCCTTGCTTAGCCATCAAACTACCTCGGTAGGACGCTTGGTAAGTACTTCCGGTCCCTGCTCTGTGACCATGATCGAGTGCTCGAAATGTGCTGAAGGTTTGTAATCTTGCGTTACAACTGTCCAACCATCTCGTTTGGTGCGGACCCGGTCACCACCAAGATTGAACATGGGTTCAATCGCTATAACCATACCAGGTTCCAGCCTTGTCTTGCTACCTGTACGGTAGTTGAAAATGAACGGTTCTTCATGGAGTACATAACCTATGCCGTGTCCGCCGTACTCCCGGACGATGCCGTAAGCGCTCTTCTGACCGACATCTTCGATGGCGCCACCGACCTGATCGAGGGTCGCTCCGACACGGCTGGCTTTGATACCCGCATAGAGAGCTTTTTGAGTGTCGTCCAGGAGCTGGATCAGCCTCTGGGAGACACTGCCAATCGGTATGGTTACTGCGGTATCGGCGATCAGATCGAGGACCCGGCCGTTCTCCTCGCGCTGGAAGGTGACTCCCAGATCCATGCTGAGAACGTCGCCGTCTTTCAGGACCCTCTGCTTGCTCGGGATACCATGCACCACTTCTTCATTCACCGAAGAGCAAATGGTGGCGGGAAAATTTCGGTAACCTTTGAAGGTCGGAAGCGCCCCTTCATCGCGAATCTTTTTTTCGGCAATGGCATCGAGCTCAAAGGTGGACACACCCGGCTCCGCCATGCCGACCAGCATCTCCAGGACTTCGCCAGCCAGCCGGCCGGCTTTCCGTATGAGATCCAGATCTTCTTCCTTGGAGACGATCATTTCTGGCAAGCTACCTTCAGAACTTCGAGCAGCCTGTTGAAGACCTCTTCCGGAGCGCCTTCTCCGTCGACTGTGACGAGCAGTCCTTTACCATCGTAATATTCGATCAGGGGAGCGGTCTGCTCCCGGTACACCGAGAGGCGCTGCTTGACTACTTCGGGCTTGTCGTCGCTTCTGTGATTGAGCTCGGTCTGGCACTGATCGCAGATCCCCTCATGCTTCGGCGGCTGGAACTTGACGTGGAAAACAGCATTGCATTCTTTGTTGGGGCAGACCCGGCGTCCGGTAATCCGCTCTTCGAGCAATTCGTCCGAGGTCTTCAGGTTGATGACTTTCTCGATCCTGGTGTCGAGCTTCTCGAGCAGTTCGTCCAGGGCTTTCGCCTGGGCCGGATTGCGGGGAAAGCCATCGAGGATGAATCCGTTCTTGAGACCGGATAAAACCTCTTCGAACATGGCGATGAGAACTTCGTCGGGAACGAGATTGCCCTTGTCCATAAAGCTCTTGGCCTTGATGCCGGCTTCGGTTCCCTGCTTGACTGCCTCGCGAAGAAGATCCCCGGAGGAAAGGTGCTTGAGGGAAAGCTTTTCGGAGAGCATCTTGCACTGGGTGCCCTTGCCGGCCCCGGGAGCTCCAAGAAACAATAATTGCATGGTTTGTCCTCGCTTGATTTAGAACGATTTCTCTTCGCGTTTGCGGAAGATGCCCCGGGCCTGATATCGGGCCGAAAGGGCGTGAGTGACGATCTGGCGCTGGGTATCGATGGCCACACCGACAAGAATGATCAAAGAGGTACTTCCCAGACCCTGGAGGGTACTGACCTGGGTCCATTGCTCGGCATGGATGGGCAGGATTGCCACCAGACCGATACCGACCGAGCCGATGAAGATCAGCCTGGTGAGGGTGTCCTCGAGGAACTCCGCTGTCGGTCTCCCCGGTCTGACGCCCTGGACGGCACGACCCTGACGCCTCAAGTTCTCCGCCATATCCCGGGGCTGCAGGATGATGGAAGCGTAGAAATAAGCAAAGAACAGGATGAGCACGAAATACATCACCGAGTGCTCCCATCGATAATACTGGAACATATTGCCGATCTCGGTGGAGACGAAGGCCCAGGTATTGACGGCCCAGTTCTGGTTGGCAAGAGATGCGATTGCCGGACCGATGCCCGGCGTGCTTGTCATGAGCTCCCAGACGGCCTGAACCGGATCTTTGCTCTTGCCCTGGGCGACGAATTGCATGACCGTGGTGGGGAACATCATCAGAGAAGAAGCGAAGATGATGGCCATGACGCCTGAAGGGTTGATAGGCAGATAGAGATAATCATCCGGGGCTGCCACGAATACCTGCCGGCCGACATTGCGCCTGGCACCGAGCACCATGACCTTGCGCACTCCCTGCTGTAGGCACACGATAAGGGCTGTGAGAAGGAGGAAGAGGACACAGAGTATGGCGACGCCCCAGGCCGGCGACTGACCGGTCTGGACAGCTTCAGCCGTATTGCGGACCATCACTGGAAGCCTGGCTACGATACCGAGGAAGATCAGGAGAGAGGCACCGTTGCCAACACCACGCTCGGTGATCAGCTCGCCCATCCACATGATGAACATAGCCGAGCCGGTGAGAATAATCGCCGAAGTGATTATGAACCAGACTCCGGGAGCGGTGACTACAGGCGGTCCCTGGATCTTCATCAAGAGGTTGGCGAGCATCACCGACTGCAATATAGAGATTGCCACCGTGGAGACCCGGGTGATCTGTTGAAGCTTTTTGCGACCTTGCTCACCCTGGTTCTTCTGCAGGTCCTCGAGCTTGGGAATGACTGCCTGCATCAACTGCATGATGATGGAGGCGGTGATATAAGGACCGATCCCCAGAGAGAAGATCGAGAGCTTGTTGAGAGCACCGCCGGTGAAGAGGTCTACCATGCCCAGAAGGCTCTGGGCATACTCGGGGTGCTTGAGAAATGCCGTGGAGTCTACGCCTGGAAGAGGAATATGAACGCCGGCTCGATAGAGCAGAATCATTCCGAGGGTGAAGAAGATCTTCTCCTTCAATCCGGCTGCTGACAGAAGCTTTACCAGATCCTCGGGTCCGCCGATCTTGCTTCCCCTTCTCGGTGCATTCATTTGTTCAGATGACTCCTATCAAAGACTCGGACGACGTCACTCCCCATCATAGTAGAGAGGGGTGCGCGTTTGACGGGGTGGAAAGCAAATGTTAACTATCGCTCAGGAACCTGTCTGGCGTCTGCCCCGGGTCGGAGCAGCCGGCTGGATGACTTCGAAAGAGCCGCCTGCCTGCTGGATCTTGTCGATGGCGCCCTGGCTGAAATGATGTGCCTTCACGGACAGTGCCACTTTGAGCTCGCCGTTGCCGAGTATTCTCAGGCTGTCGGTGGGCTTGTCGATGATTTTGTGCTCGAGCAGGCTTTCCGGAGTGACTTCGGTGTTGGCGGGAAGCTTGTTGAGGCAACCGACATTGACGGGAACCCACTGTCTCCGTTTGACGAAACCGAAGTTGTGGATCTTGGGCAGTCTTCTGAAAAGCGGTGTCTGACCGCCTTCGAAACCGAAGCGTTTGCTTTCGCCCGAACGGGCGCCCTGACCGCGGTGTCCGCGGTTGGAGGTTTTACCGGCGCCGGATGCGATACCGCGGCCGACACGGCGGGCATTCTTCCTCGAGCCAGGAACGGGTTTCAGATCGGTCAGTCTCATGATTCTTCTCCTTCGCCTTGCGCCGCCGCTCCCTTCGAGGGCGACTCGGCCGGTTATCCTCTACTTGTTGTTCTTGCGGGTGATCTTGCCGGTGGGGGTGCCCTCGGGCACTTCGGTAACCGTCACCAGATGCGAGACCTTATTGATCATGCCTCTGATGGTGGGGCTGTCATTGTGCACGACGGAGCTGCCGTATTTGCCCAGACCAAGAGCGGTGACCACTTTTTTCTGGGTCTCCTTCTTGCCGACAAGTCCTTTGCTCAGTGTAATTTTCAACATCATCTGCTCTCCAGTATTTTTGCGTCTATGAGAGCATCTGCTTCAGAGAGATGCCGCGAAGACGCGCTGCCTCGTCGAAAGTTCTCAGCTCATCGAGCCCGTTGACTGTGGCCCGGGCGACATTGAGAGGTGCCCGGGAGCCCAGGGACTTGGACATGACGTCGCCGATTCCAGCCAGCTCGAGGATGGCGCGGGCAGCACCACCGGCGATGACGCCGGTACCTTTGGCGGCGGGCTTGAGAAGGATGCGGCTGGCGCCCTGCTTGCCGATGATCTCGTGAGGAATGGTGGTCTTGATCATCGGAACGTGAATAAGCGATTTCTTGGCGTCGGCGATGCCTTTCTGAATAGCCATGATCACTTCGGAGGCTTTACCGATGCCGATTCCGACCTGACCTTTGCCGTTGCCGACTGCGACGACTGCCCGGAAGCTCAGTTTTTTACCGCCTTTGACGACTTTGGTCACCCGGCGGACCTGGATGATTTTCTCTTCCCATTCGGACTGCTCGCGCTCGCGGCGATCGCCGTCCTGGCCCCGGCGGTTGCTTTCCCTCGATGAGGTCCGGCGACCTCTCTTGACGCCGTCGCCGCCGACTACATCATCGACGTGTGCACTGCCTGTACGCTTTTGCTCTTTTTCCATTATCGATGGTTCCTTCTAAGACCTACATGTTGAGTCCGGCTTCCCGGGCTCCATCGGCTACCGACGCAATTCTTCCATGATAGATATAGCCGCCGCGATCGAACACGACGAACTTGTGTCCTTTCTCGATGACTCGTTTGGCGATGAGCTCGCCCACCGACTTGGCGGCATCCTTGTCCCAGGATTTCTTCAGCTCCTTGAGCTCGGGATCGAGCGTGCTGGCCTGGGCGATGGTCAGCGACTTGGAGTCGTCCACCACCTGGGCATAGATATGGCGGTTGCTCCTGTAGACGCAGAGTCTCGGACGCTCGGTGGAGCCCCAAATTCTCCGGCGAATACGGCGGTGCCGCTTCATTCTGGTTTCTTTTCTGTTTGGCTTGGTGATCATTGATCTGTCCTCGACTCCTGAAATTCTTACTTACCGGCAGCAGCCTTACCGGCTTTCTTGCGAATGACCTCGTTCTCGAACTTGATGCCCTTGCCTTTGTAGACCTCAGGCGGACGCTTGGCTCTGACGAAGGCGCAGAAATCGCCAAGTTGTTGTTTGTCATAGCCGACGATGGTCATGATGTTGTTTTTGGCCACCTCGACGGTGATGCCCTGGGGAATCTCTATTTCGACAGGATGCGAATAGCCCAGCGACATGGTGAGCTTATTGCCTTCCGAAGCGGCCCGGTAACCGACGCCGACTACCTGCATCTTCTTCTCGAAGCCGTTGGAGACGCCAACGACCATATTATTGAGAAGAGTCCTGGAAAGACCATGGATGCTCCTGGAATTACGATCCTCGGCTTTCCTCGAGACCATGAGCTTGTTGTCTTCCTGGTTGAAAGACACTTCCGGTCTGAAGGTCCGCTTCAGTTCGCCGCGGGGGCCTTTGACGGTGATCTCAGCGCCGCTCTCTTTGGCGTTGATGGTCACGGTCACGCCCTGGGGGACGGTGATTATTGATTTGCCTATACGGGACATTGTCGACTCCTCGGTGTTTCTTACCAGGTTCTCTGTTTACCAGACGAAACCCATTACTTCGCCGCCCGTATTGTCTTTACGAGCTTGCCGGTCGGTCATGAGACCGCGGCTGGTGCTGACGATTGCGATACCGAGACCGCCATAGATCCTGGGGACCTTTTTGGCCGGTCTGTAGACTCTCAAGCCCGGTCTCGATGCTCTCTTGATACCTTGAATAACTTGCTCGCCTTTCGGCCCGTATTTAAGGACGATACGCATCTTCTGGTCGGGAGAGCCCAAATCCTTCGTTTCGAACGAGGAGATGAATCCCTCATTTCTGAGCAATTCGGCGATTGCCACTTTCTGCTTGGAAGCGGGCATCTCGACGGCCGGGGCTTGCACCCTGACAGCGTTGCGGATGCGTGTGAACATATCGGCGATGGGATCTGTTACTGGCATTTATTTTTCTCTCCTACCAACTCGACTTAGTTACGCCGGGGAGCAAACCTTCGTGTGCCATCTTTCTCAGGCACAGTCTGCACAAACCGAAATCTCGGCAAAAGCCGCGCGGACGTCCGCAGATCCGGCACCGGTTGCGCAAGCGCACGGACGGATACTTGCCGCGCGCGGCAAGGACCCTGCGCTTGTGCTCTTTGTCGATCATGGATGTTTTGGCCACTATCGTGTCCTCTTCTTCTAGGGGGTTACTTCTTGAAGGGCATGCCCATGTTACGGAGCAGCGCCAGGGCTTCCTGGTCGGTGCGGGCTGTCGTAACGATGGCTATGTCCATGCCCCTGGTGGTATCGATTTTGTCGTAGCTGATCTCGGGGAAGATCAGTTGCTCTTTGATGCCCAGCGAGTAGTTGCCGCGGCCGTCGAAGCT
>JAGQHH010000384.1 GCA_020431945.1 Cyanobacteria bacterium HKST-UBA02
AGCCTGTCGTGCGGGGACGGCGATTGGCCGTGGAGCATGTAATGGATATGCTTGCGGCGGGAGACACGCCGGATAGCCTGCTAAAAGCCTATCCGTGGCTCGAGCAGGAGGATATCGAAGCCTGCATTCTGTTCGAGAAAGAGCTGAAGGGCAAGGAAATCCGCTACTAAAGTGAAGGTTCTCCTTGACACTTGTGTTGCGCCAAGAGCTATCGGTCAACTTGAGGCAGCCGGGTGCCATAATTACAGTGAGCGAGCATCGCCTGCGCAAACGGCGTCCCCAACTATAAGAATGTCTTTCGTCTCTTCCTTTTTTTTGCTTCGATAGTCCAAGTGCGGTTTCCATCTCGGCAACAAACAGGTCCTCACATTCGGCTTCCCTAATATCGCGCTACCACCGCTTCCTTAAGAGCAGCATTTGACAGGCTACCAATTACTTCTGTTCTACCAATGACACATGCCTGGAGACTACTAACAACCTTCGGGCTATTCGTGATCCGACTCGATTTCAAGCCGACCAGATATTCGATCTCTCCTTGACCCGCCAGATGAAGCCATCCAGGACATAGTGAGTGGACTGGGGCAGGGAGAGGAGTGGTACCAGAATCGAGAGGAGAAAGCCGTCCCTGATTTCGGGAAGGCTGGCGAAGGCACCGAAAAATGACAGATGTTCTCTCCAGACCAGCCCGTCCCAGAGTCCTTCTTCCAGATAAGCGAGAAGTACAAGCAAGAGGAGAAACGCCGGGATATAGCTCAGGGCGATGTTTCGTACCAGGGTCAGCGGCGCTCTCCCTTCCTCCCTGGTCTTGCCGTGATAGAGCCAGACCAGAGCCATGTAAGGAATCCCGTGACTGATCACATTGGTCATGGTGAAAGCAAGATCCGAATCAGTGGCTATGATCCCCACCCACCAGGAAAGGGCGGTGCCGGCGATGAGAAGGTTTTTCGGGATATTGAGATAGCCCGTCCGGATTTTAGTTGTTATTTCTCTGACGATATAAGCTGTCATCACTGCGACGTAAACAGTCAGGCATAGCGGTTCTATTAAAGCTGGAAGACCCGACAAAAAATCGCCTTCCACGAACCAGCTGAAGTTCCGCGGCATGTGACAGTGCCAGTAAACCAGGGGATAGATCGTGGCCATGTACACAGCCGCTCCATCGAGCCACGGGAGAGCCTTTGTCTGATCTTTGCGCCTGTACAGAGCGACAAAAC
This sequence comes from Cyanobacteria bacterium HKST-UBA02, assembly GCA_020431945.1. The sequence goes on from JAGQHH010000384.1 coordinate 1,215, forward strand.
CGTATTGCTGCCTTATGAAGTGAAAAACAGCCAGGTAGGCAAGAACTCGCCAGAAATAGATGCCTTTCAGACTGTAGATCAGGCAGCCTATTACGAAGCAGAGAACCGGGATGAGAGTCAGGAGCAGACCGTTCTTCTCCCTGGCCTGAGAGCTCAGATAGGTCCTGTAGAGAGTGGCATAGACATGGGCGACATCCACCATCAGAACGAAAGCCACCCAGGCCCAGAGAGGCAGGCTCTCGGCTCCCTCCAGGCTGCTTCTGAAAAAAATCACGATAAGGGACGTGACGAATGCCGGCGCTATAATGAGGGCGCTGTCGAAGGCAGGCGAGGAGAGCCAGGGCTGCTCGCTGGTTCCGGTGCTGGGGGCAGTAGTGAGGGTGCTGCTCATGACTTCTGCTGCCCATTATAGAGGACTTTATTAGCTGCTTCGACGCCCCGGTACTGGGCTTCCTCGAAGTTGGAGATGCCGCTCATGTCTGAATGAGCAAAAAATATGCGCCCACTGTCCTCGAGCATCCGGCGCCGTTCGTCTCCCCAGATGAAACCGGGGGTCGGTCTCACCATGCCGTGACCCCAGGGCCAGAGATCCACGGCGGTGACGAGCTCTTTTATACCCGGGTGCATCTTATCGAGATCAGCGAGGATCAGATCGAGCCAGTGCTCGGGCGTCGACTCGAGCAGTTTCTGACGCGCCACCGGTGGTGCTTCTCCGGGAATCGGATAGTAATAAGTGACCACTGTGGGAGCCTGAACCCGGGTGGTGATGTTCTGATGCGAAGATACGACATAGCCGAGCGATTCGCTGTAATAGCTGACATTGTCCCAGGCTGCTTCTATACCCCGTCCTTCCGGGATGAAGAGCAGGCTGATATTGGCCACCAGCCATGGTGCATAGGTGGGTTTTTCTTTAATAATCCCTTCGATGATATGCGAGGCTATAAACCGAGGCGCCGCGCAGATCAGGTGATCGCTTACCACCGCGAAGGCGGACTTCCCGTCGGCGTCGATGGCCGAACAGCGGACGGCTCCGTCGTCTTGTGAAATCCGAAAGACCATGGAGTTCTCCATGATATGACCCTGGAGCTTCCCTCTCAGATAGTTCACCAGAAAGCCGTTGCCTTCCGGCCAGGTGACTACCGAATTCTGCTCCGCGTTGGCGGCCTGGCCCCGCCGCCCGGCGAAATAGTGGATTCCGGCCCAGGCCGAGACGCTGTCGGGGTTGCCGCCATAGTCGTCCCGGCAGCAGTAGCGGACATACCAGAGCAGGGGCTTGCTCTTGAAGCCTTCCTGCTCGAGCCACTGCGCCATGGAGATTTTGTCCAGGTCGGTGAATGTCTCGTCCCGGGAGCTCAATTCAAGAGGAATGGCAAAAGCAGGCTTTCCGTCCCTGCCCAGCCTCTTGCGATAGTCTTTGATGGTTTTGAAAAACCTCGCCATCTCCTCCCGCTCGGTGGGGCTCAAGCCTCGATTGGGGACCAGGCCCTCCTGGAAGCGACCGTCCTTGAGCAGGCGCTCCTGAGGGTCATGACAGAGATAGAGATCGTTATAGATAGCCTTGCCGTCGGGATTGCGACCGGTGATGATGCCCATCTCCTCGAAGATTTCCCGGACATATCGAGACTCTTCATTGGCCAGAGGGACATAATGGGCTCCCCAGGGAAAGG
>JAGQHH010000385.1 GCA_020431945.1 Cyanobacteria bacterium HKST-UBA02
TTTGTTGAGGAAGCGAGCGAAGTGCGGAGGGGGAACCAGTATGTCTTTTCGGCTCTGGATGGGCATAAGGTTGAGTCGACTCTCGCGGTGAAGGAAGAGCTGAATGGAAAACTGATCGGAGCTACTTGGACAAATACTGCCGAAGATTACATCCAGACGTTATGCTAACAGGTCGCTGAGCAACCGCTTCGCCTACCACCCCTCGCCGACAAGAGCCCAGGCAGCCCAGTAGTAAGGATGCTGCCACTTGGGGTTCTCCTTGCTGTCGCGAATAGCTTCCTTTGCAGCCCTCAACGCCTCCGCCTTCGACTTCCCGTTGACGAGGACCTGCCTGTAGAACTCCGTCATGAGAAACCTGGTGGCGTCATCGTCGACAGGCCAGAGGGAAATAATGAGTGTGCGAGCGCCGGCCGACATGATAGCCGAGCGAAGCCCGAGCACGCCCTGCCCGCGCTCTTCGGTGCCGCGTCCTGTGTCGCATGCGGATAGGACGATCAGGTCGCAGTTGCGCAGATCGAGATTGACGAGCTCTTCGGCAGTAAGCTTTCCTTCGTCTTCGATGTACACGTCACCGGAGTTGGTGCTGATGGAGGTTGAGTCGGAGCGGGTGAATCTCCGGTTCTTGGTTTTAGCTTCTCCTTCGGTCCTGTCACGGACCTCACCGCGCGCGTTCCCGGGATCATTTCCTGGCAAGGTTTTTCCGGCCGCCAGCAGAATTCCGGAGGAGACGAGGGGATTGCGTGCTGCCGCAAGGCTCCCGATAGCGGTCGATGCCGAGCGTACAAGCGCTCTGCTGCGGCCCCGTGTTCCAGCCTGATTTGCCTCGCTCTCGGCGAAGAATCCGTGGGTAGCCAGGTGGGCGATCTTTGCTTTTGGAAGGTGCTCGAGCACCTTTTCTCTGGTCGGCTCTTTGCCGGTCAATGGTTTGAGGGTAAGATGCGTTGATAAAGCTCCGCCCGTTCCCTCAGCGAGCTTTTCGATGGCGGCGATCTCTGCTGCTGTGCCGGCTAGCCTGAGGCGATGGTCTTTATAATCGATGTCGCCGACTAGAAGGAACTCCGGCTTTGAGGTGTCGGGTACCGAAACAGGCGTTGGTCGCTTGTTCAGAGCAGTTGGTGCTCCTTTCGTGTTGGACCGGCTGGAGCTTTTAAGCACGACCAGCTCTCTGGGGCTATCGACCCTGGCGACAAGAAAGTAACGCCCATCCGAGTCATCGTTGGCCAGTTTAGACCAGGGAATGCGAGAGAGGTCCTCGTCGTCGCAAACGATGAGCCTGGAGCAATTGCCGGGCAGAGTTTTCAGGATAGGCTTCCATAACTGAGACTGGAGGATTTGCCATGCTCTGTCGGCCTTCTCAATCGCCTTGGCCCTGCTACCCTCTCCTGCGGCCCCAACGAGCTCGATGTCGCGATCACCGCGTGTGGCAGTTGAAAGCCCGACATCTCTCCAATCACGAATAGCATTTGATATCGCTTTGGCTTCTGGAATGTCGACGAATGTGATGCCGGCGTGTGTGATGACAATAGCGCAGTGGTGAACATTGCGCTCCTGTTGTAGCTGATCGACTTTCTCCTTCTGTACCTGCTTTACGGGCTCTTGCTGGCCTTCTCGCTCAACGAGCTCATATGTGTACAGCTCGACGACCGCTTCATCTTCGCTGAGGCTCTTCTGGAAGTCTGCGATGCTCAGCTTCGCCAATGGGTCTACAACGTTATCACTTCCTAGAAGCCTTCTCTCGAGGGACTCTTTGGTCTTAGTAAGCTCTTGAAGTTGGCTTCTGATCTGCTTATCATTCAACGCTGCTGACGATATGCGCGAGATCTCGCTTTTCGTCGCCAGCCACTGCGAATAGTCCGACGCCACCTTCGGATCGGGATCGTTGGCCTTGGCGCCGAGAAGAGACTGGCGCCGCAGAGCCTCAACGAGAAGTCCGCGCCATCGCATCAGGTACCAGTATGTAGTGGACATCTGGTCCTCTTCATGACAGAGTGCCAGTAACCTACTGGAGTAGTCCTTGATCTTTTGCACGAAGCTTCGCTGCTCGGCAAAGGAGAGGTCTGGGAACACATCATTGATATAGCTGTTGAGATAACCGGCAGCCTGATAGGCGAGGCTGGATGCCGAAGCTCTATCGTTCAGACCTGCATCGCACAGCGCGATGCCGAAGATCTCATCGATTCGGCTCGACACGGCTGAGCGCACCTTACTTTTGCGCGTGATGTCGAGCGCATGGCTGAAGCTCAATCTTGCCTCTTTGAAGTCTTTCTCATCCAGCTGACACTCGGCAAGGGCGCTGTAGAGCTCTGCGATCAGCTCTCGATTTACAGAGGCCTTGCTGGTCTTGTTGTCAGCTGATTGAGAGCTTCCCCGTACGTTCGTGTCGTTGTTTTGTGGAGATGAATCAGTCGCAGCGGTCAGGCATTTCTGGAGCTTCGCAATTGCATCTCCAGTGCGACCATCGCTGGCGAGAGCTCGCGCGTAGGCGATCTCGGCGGCGACTTGCATATCTGCATCTTTATCGACGTCTGTCTTCGCCAGTTCCGTCGCGTCCTTTGCAAAGTCCAGCCCTTGCTTGCCGTCACCGGTGTCAATGGCTGATTGAGAGAGTAATAGAAGGAGCTTGATTCGATCGTGCAGCAGCTTCGGATTCTTCAAGGCGGCAAGAGATAGTGTTTCCGAGCCAAGCTCGAGCGCCGAGTGGTAATCCTCCTGCTGGAACGCCAGCTCGCAAAGAGCAAGCAGAACGCGAACCTGGAGACTGGCGATCTTGGATTCGGACAAGGTCGTGGAGGCGTCATGTCTGGCACCGGGGCCTGCATCATCGCCGCGCTCGAGCCTGGACATGAGTCTGGATACGATAGTATTGGCGTCGTCGAGATGAACACGCGCCTGACCATAATTGCCGACGAGTTTGAAGAAAGTCGCTGAGTCGATGTGCAGCTCGGCTATATTTGCGCTATCGAGGACACGGTTTTGGGAGACGGCTTCGATGAGTCTGGCGGCAAGATTTGCTTGCGCGGTTGCCTCTTCTCGATTGCCATTCTCTGCTATCAAGTAGGCGTTGCATAGCAACATGCGGCAGAGGGCTTCCAGGGCGGTTGATACCGGGCCGACGTTCGGGTCCTTTCCTGCAGAGCCGGATTTGAGGGATTTGATCGACTCTTTCGCCAAGCTCTCTAAGGATTTTGCAGTCTCCTCGGCGAGATTCTTGCTCTGCCCATCCAGGGACTCAAGACGATTGGCAATGAGGAGATCGGCCAATGCTCCGGAGAGAGAGAGAGGAGATGCGGATGATTCTTGCAGAGTCTTTATCGAAAGGAGCGAGTTGACGATGTCGAAGTTCGGATTGTCGAGGCTCTTCTGGGAGAGTGCCAACTCAATGATCGCAAGCTGCTGGGGACTTTGTAAAGGAAGCGAAGTAAAGTCGAGATCTGGAAATTTTTGGCAGCCTTTCAAACGTCTGACGACGTCGTAGAGACCGGGGCTCAAGCCGTCGCCGCTTTCTTTCAGGAAAAGACCCTGAAGATCCTGGATCTCCCGAAGAGCCTGGTCGGTTAGCAGCGTCTCGGAGATCATGGGCTTGCCGAAGTTGCGATGATTGACTGATTGCCCTTCTTTATACAGGGGCTCGGCATCGGCGTAGCGCCCCTGGGCTTGATAGAGAAAGGCGAGGTTGTTCATGGATCTGGCTGTGTCGGGGTGGTCATCTCCCAGGGCTTTCTTTCTTATGGCAAGCGCCTCTTTATACAGGGGCTCGGCATCGGCGTAGCGCCCCTGG
>JAGQHH010000386.1 GCA_020431945.1 Cyanobacteria bacterium HKST-UBA02
CGGAGAAGGTCTCCATGACCACACCGAGCACAGCGGGATCCACCGGCGTGGAAGCCGCGTAGTCCATATATAAGGGAACAGAAGACTTGCTCTTCTGAGTTCGAGCCTGCTTCCGACCCGATGTATGCTTGGCGAATGGCATACGGGTTTCCCGGAGTCGCTTCTCTTGAATATTATTGAAAACTCGGGCTCTCATTCAACAACTCCGGCAGGACCTGAACCATACTTAATGACAACGATCACAAAAGCAGCCCCGGCGCCAGGTCCGGACAAATCCTCTGTGACTAATGATAATAGGTTATCATTTCCATTTTCGTCAAGCAGCCATGCAACAATTCCGTTCATGGAAAGAAACACTCAGCAGCGCCAGGCTATTTTCGCGGCTTTCGAGAGCTCAGGCAGGCCTCTTTCAGTCCAGGAGATTCACGACATCGCCAAGAAGACCTGTCGCGGTATCGGGATCGCCACGGTCTATCGCAATCTGAAAGCACTTTCCGACGAAGGCAGAATCGTCAATGTCGACATGCCCGGGGGTCTGGTTCTCTACGAGCTTCCCGGAGCCGAGCACCATCATCATTTCTCCTGTCTGAGCTGCCAGAAAGTCTTCGATGTGGAGACCTGCGGTCTGAGCTTCCAGAATCTCCTGCCCGAAGGTTTCGAGCTTGTCGAGCACGAAATCCTGCTCTCGGGCTATTGCCGATCTTGTAAAGCATCCTAGCGATTGTCATCACCAGTGGTGCTCGAGCCGGACAGTCACGTTCCAGTTGTTTTCGAGTCGATAATTGAAGTATGGACAAGGACCTATACTCAGCACCGGAAAAGACCGAACTCTGGAAATCCAGCCAGGCAGAAGTAGCGCAGGTCTGCCGCGAGCGCCTTTCCAGCGATGTACCGCTTTCGCAGCGAGAAGATCTGTCGCCGCCTCTGCAAGATCCGAATCTCTGCAGTCGCGACAGCCACGAAGCCGTAATGAATGTCTTCTCCTATAACAGAATGCTTCTGGAGCGTTCTCAGAAAGATGAAGGGTCTGGAATAGCAGACTTCATCCGCAGCATCTGGTAAGAAAAACTCTGCTCGACACCACCTGGCCAATTCGATGTAACCACCCGCGAAAACGGGTTTTGAGAGCACGTATCTGAGAATTAGTTAAGCGAACAGAGAAGATCAACCGCTCTAATCCTGCTGATAGTCAGCGATACAAAAGTTATACATGCTCGGATCCACAATCTAAAAATAGGCGGAACTTATCCCTTCACAACCGCCTATACATATATCCTAGGCAATGGCTCGACGCGAGTCGGGACAAGACTTTGCAAGAATCAAAACAAGGGGAAATGCAATGAGCTTTACGTTGGCTAGTACAGCTAGAACCACGACTACAGTGTCAAACTACCCGGTCAAGAATCAGAAGCTGCTCAAGTGGGTGGAAGAGATAGCAGCTCTCTGCAAGCCGGACACCATCTACTGGTGCGACGGCTCCCAGACCGAATCGGACAAGCTCATTGCCGAGATGGTCGCCCAGGGAACACTGATCAAGCTCAACCCCGAAAAACGCCCCGGCAGCTACCTGGCTCGCTCGGATCGCTCGGATGTGGCCAGGGTCGAAGATCGCACTTTCATCTGTAGCGAGAATCAGGAAGACGCCGGTCCCAACAACAACTGGGTCGATCCTGTCGAGATGAGAGCCACCCTGCGCAAAGTTTTCGACGGCTCGATGAAAGGCCGGACCATGTATGTCGTCCCCTTCAGCATGGGTCCTTTCGGCTCGAGACTGTCCCATATCGGCGTCGAAATCACCGATTCTCCTTATGTCGTAGCCAGCATGCGCACCATGACACGCATGGGCAAACAAGCCATCGAAGTCCTCGGTGACGACGGCGACTTCGTCCCCTGCCTGCACACCGTGGGCGCCCCGCTCTCTCCCGGACAGAAAGACGTCGCCTGGCCCTGCA
>JAGQHH010000387.1 GCA_020431945.1 Cyanobacteria bacterium HKST-UBA02
GGGCGATATTTAGTAGTCTTCGAGACTTGAAGCTGAGGCTGCAGTAGCCGTTCTTCCTTCTGATCCCTCGTGTTTTTGCTCCCCTGAGTGCCGTTCGTGCTGTGTCCAGGAAGACACCAGACTCTATCAGGATATCTGCGGCTATCGATTCACTTTCATATAGAATAGCCAGGAATAATTGCTCGATGCATGCCTGGCTTTGATGCTCCCGGGATGCTTCTTCGAAGGAACAGTCGATCAGGTTTTCGCTTCGGCAGCTTAAATAGCTTCCATAGTCGTCGTCGTTGTCGCCGCTTACCAATAGCTTTTCGATTTGCTCGACGGAACCTGAGAAAGCTGTCCAGTCCCGGGTAATCCGGTGATTATTCCACCAGTTTATGCAGGCAATGAGATCGTCAATCAGGTCTCTGCCAAGTTGGAATGAATCCAGAAAACCAGTGAGGTCGGGGTCGGCTTCTTTAATCAAGCCCAGGGCGAGATGGTGGAGATCGACAATCCCGGCGCTTCGTAGTTCGGCTTCTCTGGCGCTTCCTAAAAGGATCGAGCGGAGATTCTCGGACAGGCATGTCTTTTGGTTTGCGTCAATGTCGGTGCTTTTTACCAGCTGGTCGGCGAGCTCTATCCGCATGCGATCGAGTCGGTCGTTGTTCTCGACATAGAACTCCGGCGTGGACCTGGAGGCTTCCTGCGCTATCGACTCCACAAGATGCCAGGCGGTCACTGTTTTATGATTGCGCGATCTTGCTTGATCGATAGCATGTCTGAGTATTCTCAGGGCTCTGGCATTCAGCCTCAGTTCAGGCCACTCTGTTGTCTCGTCTTCCGTGCCTGATTCCTGGCATTTCGCTTCCAGGCGGTCTGCTACGATGTTTCTTATTCTCAGAGCTTCTTGCTCGGCTGGCGTCTCCAATTGCTCTTCGGTTCTTGCACGTTTGACCTCGTACTCGAGAAGGGGAATGATGTGCTTGAGATTGACGCCGAAATCGTCGAGAAGGGACTGGATATCTTTGTTGTTTGATACCATGCTCCAGAGCAGGTGCAGGTCGGATATCTCTCTATGACCAAGCTCTCCTGCTTTCAGCTCAGCCATATGCAGATCGGCATGGAATTGCTCGGACCAGTTCTCCTCTCTAGTACGCCGGTTCGAGGCGTCTAGAATCTTGTCCAGAACGGGGATCGACTTTATCTTTGAAATGAGACTCATCTTCTGTTTGTCCAGATGCTTTTTAACATCCGCTTCTTCCACTTCATAAGTGGCCAGTATTCGCCCGGATGCCGATGATTTCTCGCTGGCCATGGCAGCCAGGAGATCTTCGGAGAGAAGGATTGAATCGGCGCGCTTGTTCGCCTCCTGCCTGGCCAGGTAGAGAATGAATTTCAACCTGTCGCTCATCCATGGCATCAGAGGCGAGCTCCGATTTGCATTCTTTCTCTGAGCGTCCTTTCGATATATTCAGCATCGAGACCTGTGGCAGTCAGGCAGTGGTGCGAGACCCCATCTCTTTCTCCGGTGATGGCCAGAAGGATATGCTCGGGCTCGATGGCGTGGACCCCCATGGTTCTGGCTTCAACAAGAGCGAGCTCGAGGATTCGCTGGGCACCAGGCGACAGGTGGCATTTGCTCGCAGAACGCCTGGAGCCGCGGGATCTTTTGGCTCCCAGGAGGCGTCGCGTGTCATCGAGATATATTCCGGAGTCGATCAAGCAATCGGCAGCTGGACTGCTCCGCTCAAAGAAAATAGAAAGAAGGAGATGCTCCACGGCAACTTGAGAAAACCCCGCTATCCATGCCTCGTTCTGGGCTTGTTCCAGCAGCTCCGAGCTCCGGTGGCTGAGCCAGCTTTTGTAATCGGTCTCACCCGTCAACAGAGCCGACTCGATGTCCGACAGCGGACCGGTAAGCACTGCAGCCTCCCCGGTGATTCGATGTTGATACCACCATCGAAGACAGGCTCTGATATTGTCAATGAAATCGATACCGAATCCATGGCTTTTCATCAAGGAATAGAGGTCTTGGTCGGCCTGCTCGAGAAGCGCCATGGCGAGGTGGTGGAGATCGACAATGCCCTTGCTGTATTTGTCTGCGAGCCTGGCGCCAAGCAAAATGTTCTCTTTGAGCTCCACCGAGAAAGCCTCTGTGGACCCGGTGGACGCAGAGGCTTTGCTCTGCAGAGCGATAAGCAGATTCTCTATATCATCGTGATTGTCTCTATAGAACTCCGGCGTGGATTGAGACGCTTCATGGAGAACGGCTTCGGCGAGATACCAGGACTTGACCGTCTGGTCCTTTCTAGCTCTGGCAATAGTGAGAGCGTGCCTGAGAAGGCGCACAGCACGCAAGTTAAGCTGAACAGGAGGTCCCGGGTCCGGACTCGTATCTAACGGTCGTTTGATTTCCTGTCTTTCCGGAAATGCCCGGTGCTCAGGAAGCTGATGAGAATGACCAAGTTGTTTGAGCTCGTAATCCAGCCATTGCTGGATCTGCCTGACATTGACTCCCAGCTCATCGAGCATATGCCTGATGCGCGGCTCTTCTTCAGCGAAGGCGGAAAGCAGGTGCAGGTCTCCTACTTCCTGGTGACCGAGGTCCTTTGCCCGGCGAATGGCATTTGCCAGAAATTGCTGGAGCTGAAAGGACCACTCTATCGATGTGCTGAACAGCTCTTCTCTTCTAGAGTAGATTTCACTGACATGTTCGTCCCGGCAGCTTGGCTCCGCCGGCACCGGCTCACCGGCGCTCTTTATATGAGCCCGGATGAAAATCTCAGTGACCGAAATCTTCTGGGTAGTGGGGTAGATGGCCAGATATCGATCAATGTCCCCTGTTACTACTTTGTAAGTGGCTAGAATTCGTCCGGAATCGGAAGTGCGCTCGCTGCTCATGATCCGGACTATATCCTCCGGGTGCAAGAGCTTGCGGCCGTCCTTCTCGACTTCTCTGGAGGCGAGATAGAACATGAATTTGAGTCTGTCGGTTAATGATGATCCGCTCATTTCATCAATAGTCTCATTTCATCTATTTTGCCACGGGGTGGTCTATCATGCACAGCATGAGGCAGGCGGGCAATCAGGCGACCGGTTACAGACAGAAGCAGAGAGAGCTTATGGACAGGCTCGAAAAGCAGAGCCTGGAAGGGTCTGCGCCGGTTTTTACCGTGCCCAGGGAAAGCGATTACGGGTCCTCCTCTGAGCTCTGCCTGACCCTCCTGGGTTTCCTGAGTCCGATGAAAAGAACGGCGCTCGTATCGGAGCGCATTCAGGAAGTGATAGAGGGCTTTCGAGCAGTCGACCCGGCTCAGTATTATTATCTCCCCGAGTCGCTTCATCTAACCGTCCAGAATGTCAGACGAATAAGCGATCCCCCCACTTTCGGATCGGATGAGATAGAGGCTGCCTGCCGGGTCTTTCGCTCCCGGCTCCAGGGGCTGGCGCCGCTTTCTTTCGAGCTCTGCGGCTTCATCAGGCTGAAGAATAGCCTGAGCGTGGCAGGCTTCGCCCCGGATAGTTATCCGGCTCTGATCAGATCTCTGAAAGAGGGGCTCGAGCTCGAAGGGATACCTGACGACAAACGCTATATGTCCGATGATGTGATTTTCGGCAATGTCACCATCTCGCGATTTTCTTGCGAGCCGACAACCGCCTTCGACAGTCGCCTCGCTTCCATCGCCGATGAGAGCTTCGGCGAGCTGATGCTGGATAAGCTCTCTCTGGTGGTGACGAATTCTGTCTGTCATCCCCGGGCGACAAAAGTGATCGAGGAGTATGTCTTGCTTTAAATCGGTTTTTTGCCGATCAATATATCAACGAAGCCTCAGCCAGGTCAGGGTAAGGATCTAGCTGTTTCACGGGCCACGTGGTCCGTGAATTAAAAAAGATCCAGGGCACAGAGGTGGTGATAGACACTGTCCTTGGTACCGGCGTCCCAGGATGGATAGCGACTCTGCATCTGCGCCCAGGCGGAAAAGAGGAGGTTCGAGGCCTGCTTTCCCTCGGGCACGGCCATGATCTGCCCCCAGGCAGCACCTTTTTCAGAAAGGGTGGAAGCTTTATCGAAAAAGGACATCTGGAGCTGGACGGCTTTTACCACCTGATTCCTGAAAGTTTCCAGCCCTTTTGGAGTCGGCTCCGCCCGGAGCTTGTCCAGGGCTTCTTTAGTAGAGTAGTAATATTTCGAATAGCCGGCTCTGGCTCTGGTCTTGTCTTTGAGAGCTTCCACCATGATCGTTTTGGCCTGGGCGCAGCGGAGGATCATGGCATAAGCATGATTGATATAGACCCGGTCTCCTTCCGGGATTCCTTTGAGGGACTGCGGGAGCGGGGTGAGCTTGCAGGCGTAGTTGAGACCGTTGGGAAGGGCGATGGACGACGGATACCAGTTCGAGGTGTCGGCGGCCAGCGCCGGAAGACTGGCGCCCAGGGCGAATAGACAGATGAGCGCTTTCAATCCCATGATTCTTTTTCCGGGGCGATTGCTACCAGATCTTCCCGCAATTCTTGAATGTCGGCATAGCGGAGGGCGGGATCCAGCGATGTCGCCTTCGCCACCAGCATGTCGAGCTGGTCGCTGACTGTGTCGATAGTCTGCTTCGGATAAGACATGGTGATCGGCTCGGGGTCCTCGCCGGTAAGAAGGAAAAAGATGGTGGCACCCATGGCATAGATGTCGCTCTGGGGGGTCGGCTTGCCCCGGAACTGCTCCGGCGGCAGATATGACTGTTTGCCCACCACCGTGCTGGTGACGGTGTGCTCTTTCTGCTGGGCGACGTTGAAGTCCACAAGCTTGAGCATACCGTCTTTGCGCAGGATGAGATTGTCCGGAGTGAAGTCGCGGTGCACTATAGGTGGTGTGAGTCCGTGGAGATACTCGAGCATATGACACATCTGGTGCGCCATATCCAGCACCCGGTCCTCCTCCATCTTGCCTTCGGCGTCCACCAGCATGCGCAGGGAGCGGCCGTCGATCTTCTCGAGCACCAGGTAGCCCCGGTGGTCCTCGACGAAGAAGTCCTTTAGCTTGACTATTTTTTCGTGGTCCAGGGCTTTGAGCATGCGCACTTCGTTTTGCATTCGCTCCAGAGCCTGCTTGCGGACATTGATATCGACATAGACAGGCAGGATGAATTCTTTGAGGACGATGTCCTCGCCGTCATTCTGCTTGCCTTCGTAGGCGGTGCCCTGCCCGCCTACACCGAGCTGGCCGAAGACCTCATATTTACCTTCTTGAAGGCTGGTGTTGGCCATGAGCGGGGTCAGTCTCTCGCGCTCCGGGGGCGCCGAAAGAGCTTTGAGCCACAGCTCCGTATAGCTCTGATCCTGCGGTGTGGCGAGCATCTCCACGAGCTGGGCGTCCTTGGCCACATGCGGGGCCCAGCGTTCTAGAGAATCGAGGAATTTCTGGCGATCCTCATTGGTGGAGAGACCTCCCAGTTTCAATTCCATTGGGGTCTTCTGATCTTCTGTACGAATTCTGATGATGCAATCGAGAGGCGAGGTCTTGCCTTCGGGCCAGAGCAAGTCAATCGCTTGAATAGTACCCCAGGGAATCAGACAGCCCGAGCTCAGGGCGGAGCGCCGCCATTCCCAGGCTATACCACGGTTGCTGAGTGCCAGGTGAGTGGGGCGCTTCATGTAGCTATAGCCTGCTATACCGGCTACTCCGGCGGAGAAGAGAGCCATCAATTGCAGGACGAGAATACTCGAGATCGACTCCACCGGTGCCGCGGCAGCGGCTCCACCGAGGGTGGTGGCGACCGACGAGATCGTGCTGGTGGACAGAAGACCGGTGGCGGCCCCGGAACCTGCTCCGATAGCCCCGGAGCCGGCGGAATAGCCGAACAGAGTATGGGTAAGATCGACGATGGCACCGGGACCCCCGAGGACGAAAAAGAGGACCATCAGGATGGTGGCGAACCAGGCGCGCCAGCTGTTCCATACGGAGAAGCGGTGCGAGAGCCACCTTTCGGCGCTGTGGAAAGGATGATAAGGAATCAGCACTTCGTGCTCGGAGTCGATGCCGAAAGTGTCGCTGGGGCAATAGTATTCGAGTTTGACCAGCTGATTCATGCGCTCTCCGTCGAGGGAACGGCGGCGGGGGGAGCGGTGCCGATTCGAGCGGCGATTGCCTCGAGGCTTTCTTTGATTTTTGCCGGGTTCTCGGGGCGGTCCGCCACTTCCATGCTCATACATCGAGCGACGAGCTTGTCCAGGTCTTCATCGATGTCCTGATTGATGTCCCGGGGATGCGACACCATCAACGCTTCGGGATCCTGACCGGTGAGCAGATAGAAAAGAGTGCCTCCCATGGCATAGATGTCGCTCGAGGGGCAGGCTTTGCCCCGGAGCTGCTCGGGAGCGATATAGGCTTGTTTGCCAACCAGGGTACCGGTGGCGGTGCCGACGAATTCGTTGGCGGCTCCGAAGTCGATGAGGACCGGCTTGTGATCGTGACCGAGGACGAGATTGTCCGGAGTCAGATCGCGGTGGATTATAGCCGGGCTCTGGCTGTGCAGGTAAGTGAGGATGTCGGCGATCTGAATCCCCCATTGCACCACTTCTTGCTGGCTCTGGGGACCTTTCTGGCTGACGAGCTGACGCAGATCCTGACCGCGGATATATTCCAGAAGGAGATAGTGTCTCTCGTTCTCTCTGAAGTGATCCAGGACCCTGGCTATATATGGATGGGAGAGCTTGACCAGGAGCTTGGCCTCGCGCTCGAACATCTCCTGGGCCTTTTCCCGGGAGGCATTATCGCTGTTGCCTGGAATCACGGCTTCTTTCAGCACCACAAGCTCGGAACCTTTGAGCTGGACCAGATAGATCGCCGAGAGCCCTCCGAAAGCAAGTTGCCTGATCACTGCAAGGCGTCCGTCCTGCAGGGTGGTGCCGGGTTTTAGAGGAATGAAAGAGGTATTGCTGAAACGGCGGGAGAGCTCTTCCTCCCACATCTTCGTATAGCTGATGGCTGTCAGACCGAGGTTCTCGTTCTGCAGATCGTTCTGGAATTCGATCAGATCCTGAGGACGGTTGCAGTTTTCTCCCCAGATCTCGATAGCCAGGAGCATCTGCTCCAGATCAGTGCGCTCCATATCTTTGAGTTTCAGGACGACACTGCCGCCATTTCCGAAATTGAGACCGAGAAGCCGGTCGGTGCTGTCTTTGCCGGAAGCGGAAGAGCACAGGGTAGCAAATTTCAAATCGTGCCAGCTCCGGTCGCGCTTGAAGGCGAGATAAGGCATCATCCTCAGAGGAAAGGCTATGCCCTCCCGGCTGACGACAATCAGGTCGTCCTCGAAAATCGCTGCCAGAACAATGGCGAAAGCCGGTATGGCAATGAGGGCGATGATCAGGGCGAAAGCCACGATTGCCGGAAT
>JAGQHH010000388.1 GCA_020431945.1 Cyanobacteria bacterium HKST-UBA02
TCAGTGCGATTGCAGGTTGACAAGACTGCCGCCTCGCTGAGATGCGGCAGGCGGGCGAGAGCCTCCAGGGCATGTTTCAGGCAGGAGTCCGGAATGACGAACCTCTCCCGTATGGCAATCGGAGAGGAGTGGTAATTCAGTCCGCAGACTACGAGGTGGCTCATAAAGGAGGTTCTGGTTTCCCGACCCGGTTATATTCCAGGTCTTAAATTGCTTGTGCTGATTATATCGACCTTGCCGATGCTTATTGAGCAAAGGGCTTTTCCGATGAACAAATGTATAACCCCGCCAGTGCCTGGATTAATCGCTCCGGGGGATGATTATTCCGAAATTCTCATTATTTATCTCTATTTATGATCACAATTTTGCCCAGGCATCGAGGCGGCTTTTCAAATCCGGGTGCAGCCGAACCGAAAGCCAGTGCATCCCCTGGAGGACCCTGAGGGTCGGCTTGGCAAGCATGTCGTGATCCTGATCCGGAAGATAGAAGAACCTGCCATCTTTCACTGCCTTGAGCGAGCTGAACGGAGGACGCTTGAGGAGGTGACCGTCTCTTGCCTCATAGGGAAGAATGACGATGTCGGGTTTCAGTGCCACGATCTTCTCGGCGCTCAGCTTCGGGTAAGAGCCCTTTATGGCGCCGGCGGCGTTTGTGCCACCACAACTGGTGATGATGTCGTCGAGAAAGCTTTCCGAGCCGGCGCAGATGCAGGGATTCGGCCAGACACACATGAGCAGGCGCGGTCGCTTGTGACCGGCTAGAATCGACTGCAGTTCGGACTGCCGTCGCCGAAACTTCCGAGCCAGTCGATCGGCGCTTTCTTTCCTGCCGGTAAGCTCTCCCAGCGTGCGAAGATTGTCCGCCAGGTCGGTGAGCTTGTGGTTGGGTAGAAGAATCGTCCGGTAGCCGTGGCGTTTGATCTGCGAGTCGAGAAGCTCCTGTCCGGAGACAAGTAGCACCGTATCTGGTTTCAAGTGGGCGAGCGTCTCATAGCGCGCTGCGATGAAGGAGCCTGCTCTGGGCTTGCTTCTCGCTGCCGGCGGGTAGAGGCAATAGGTGGACACTCCCTTGAGGCTGTCTTCGCCGCCGATGCTGTAGATGAGCTCGGTATTGGATGGCGCCAGGGAGACAAGAGATTTTTTGCTTGCTGAAGTCTCTTTGTCAGATCTGGCGGCGGTGCCGCTTGCCGAAAATGAGATCAGCAAAAGGGCGCAAGCGGCCAGGAGCGCCGGATATGTCTGGCGTGATTTCAACTGTCCCCTCCGGAGCTGATTTTGAGCCAGGTTAGCACCTCCTGGGCTCTTGCGGCCGTCTCCCGGGACTTTATTGTATAAGTCCGGTCACAGAGCTCCCAGTCGTAGATAGTGGTGCGCACCAGGCGGTCGATCTGGTTCTGGTAGTCCCTGTCCGTCCAGCGGAAGCTATCCTCGACAGGCTCGAACATGGGTGGGACATAGATGATATGGGTATAGCCGCTCGCCTGCTCGCGAGCCTTTCTGTAGTAATCCTCGCTGGTATAGGTCATGGCCTGGCAGATGTTCCAGCGCTGCCAGAGAACCCAGCAGTCGATGGTGGAGCGGTCGGAGAGGAAGCTTCCCAGCTCCTTCTCGGCTCTTATCTGGGCGTCCAGGACTTTGATTTTGAAACCTTCCTGATCGGGTATCTCGCCGATGCGCTCGTAGCCCATCTCCTGGCAGAGCCGACGACCCAGCTCGGGGATCACCGGCAAAGAAAGAAGCGGAGTCAGAGACTCCACTAATGTGGTCTTTCCGACTCCGCTTGCTCCGGTTATTATTATCCGGTTTCTTTCAGTCATCCAATTTGTGGCGGTCTGGGTGCAGTGACTGCCGGTTGGGGTTGCGACTGTTGTTGCTGGCTGCTCTGAGCCTGGGCTCTCGGCTGGGTGGGCTGTTGAGCCTGCTGGGTGAGCGCCGGCGCTGGTTGCTGGTTTCCCTTGGTCTTCATGGTCTCCACCAGATCGATTCCGGTGAGTCCTTTGACCATGGTCATTCCCTGGGCTGCCACATTCAGAACGTCTGTGGTCAGTTTGCCCATGCCGCTCGTCTCTCCGCCGGTCGACAACAGGGTGACATTGCCGATCTTGGATAGAGGTTGGGCGGCTGCCGCTACGAGCTCGGGGAGCTTCTCGATGACCATGCTTGCCATGGCGGCGTCGTTGTACTGCTTGAACGCCTCGGCCTTCTTGGCCATCGCTTCGGCTTCGGCTTGACCGCGGGCGGCTATGATAGTCGCCTGGGCAAGACCTCTGGCTCGATCGGCTTCGGCTTCGGCAAGACCCATGGCGCGGGCTGCTTCGGCTTCGGCTTCGGCTTTTATGCGGACCGCATTGGCTTCGCCTCGGGCTTTCAGTTCGAGAGCCTGGGCGTCACCTTCGGCGAGGATGCGGCGCTTGTCTTGCTCGGCCTGGGCGAGAAGCTTGACTCTCTTTTGCTCGGCTTCCGCCGGCTTGATAGTTTCGGCTTCCAGCGCTACCTGGCGTTTTTGCACCTCGACGGTCTGCAGCTCGACTTCCTTCTGGGCTTCGACGATTTTGATCTTCTGATTTTCCTCGACGAGCTGCTGTTGAGACTTCGCCTTTCTGATGTCGTACATCATGTCCGACTGGGCTTTCTCCTCGGCAACTTCAGCCTGATATTTGGCTTGATTGACCTGGAAGTTCTTGGAGGCTTCCGCGACACGTGTGTCTGCCAGCAGTTTGGCCTTGGCGCCTTCTTCGGCGGCGTTGGCCTGGGCTATCTGAGCATCCCGGGTGGCGTTGGCCTGGGCGATCTGGGTCTCTTTGGTGGCTTCGGCCTCGCCGATTGCCGCTGAGCGCTTGGCTTCGGCTGTTTGCTTCTTGCCGAGTGCTTCCAGGTATCCGACATCATCATTGATTTCTTTGATGGTGAAGGAGACACAGGTGAGACCCATTTTTGCCAGGTCGGTGATCGACACTTCCGCCACGCGCTGGGCGAAAGAATCGAAGCTGTCGATGAGCTGCTCGACGGTCATGGTGCCCATGATCGCGCGCAGGTGACCCATGAGGGTTTCGTGGGCGATGAGACGGATCTCGTCGTCGTCTTTGCCGAGGAACTGCTCGGAAGCAGTCTCGATGGAGATGTCGTCGCCTTTGACCTTGATCTGGGCGACGCCCTGTACATAAATAGGCACACCATTTCTTGTGATCATCGGGGCGTTGGAACGCACTTCGATGGTCATAACTTCGAGAGACAGGATGTCTTTCTGTTGCAACATCGGAATCACGAGTGTGCCACCACCGACGATGACTTTGGGCTTGCTCGAGCCGCCCGAAATGATCATCGCTTCGTTGGGACCGCACTTTTGATAAAGCGCGGGCAGGATGCCGACGATAATGAATAGAACTACAACAATGACTGCTGTAATCGCGATCGACATGGGATCCATCTCAAACTCCTTCACGGGCACGGAGGAAGTTCACTTCCTCCTTATGCCCAGTACGTATTATCTTTGTAGATTCCTGAACCGATCATATCGCGTAAGGTTGGCAAGGTGAGACTTTCCAATAAAATCCTTTATCTTCTTGGCAGCCTGTCATGCAAGGAGGCTGATAAAGTGTGCAGTCTCTTTGCTTCCTTCTCTAGAGCCGCGATTTGCACCATATTCAGTGCTGATTCGATCTCACTGGGAGGGCAGGTGAGTGTGGGTGACGGACCAGGGCTCCACCGTGGCGCTGCCTTCCTCTAATGCGGTTATCACAACCGCGGTCCCGACCTCCAGGGGCGCGCCCAGATGCAGAGAACGCGCTTTTAAGGTGTGACGCTTCATTCCCCGGTCGATTCCGACCGTGATCTCTCCGGCTTTGCTGGCGGTTATGGGAGCAGAAACAACAGCGATTTTTCCGCTCAGATCGGCTCTGTCCTTGCCGTTGCCATCATTTACCGTGATCGCCGGCATATTCTGCTGGGTACTCAAGCTCGAGCGGGTCTCTCTGACTTCCCGAATGCGAGCGGCTTGCACCTCTACTCCAAGACGACGCATCTCGGCTTCCAGATCTCTATAGACCAGCCCGGCCAGGTAATCGTAGTCCTCGAGAAGCTTCGCTTTGGGCTCGTTGCTCGCTACTCGTCTTATGCAATCCCTGGCGGCATCGAATATGATGCTGCGCACCTCGCGAATGTCCTTGTTGCCGAAGTTTCGAGCAGCGTCGAGGATGCTGTCGCGACTCCGGTTCATCCTCGCTTCCACCACGGCATCGATGATCAGCTGGGAGCCGTCCGAGGCGTTATAGGGAGAAGGCGATTTGACGTCAATGGACATGAGCTCCAGAGAGAGTCTCTGAGTGCTCTGCACTAGCGGCAGAACAACCATGCCTCCGCCGATTACCACTCTGGGCTCGGTGCTGCCTCCGCTCACTATAAGGGCCTCTGAAGGTCCGGCTTTCTTATAGAGCATCGCCAGAGAGGCGGTGATCATGAACAGGCAGACAATGCTCACTGCCATCATTATCAGGGCAATAGGGTCCATGGATCTTCCTCTTTTCAGACCTTGCTTATCGGATTCTGATCTTCCAGGGTGCTGTCCACGAAGGGCTCCACCATTACTGTGGGACCGTTTGATTCGACGATGAGCACTTTGGTGCCCCGGGGAATAGTCAGGCCGTCTTTGGTCGGCCTGGCTGTGGAGCTGTAGAGCTTCGAGCCGACCACATAGGTAATCTCGCCCATGCAACCATCGGTCATGGGAGTGAGCACTTCGCCTACCTGTCCCACTACATCCCAGCTTCTCAGGTGCGATGTGCTGGTGAATCTGATCATAATGAATTTGATCAGAGCCTTGAACAGGTTGCAGACCGCCATGCCCACAAGAATTGCCGGGATGATGGTGAGAATGCCGAGCCAGGGCGCGGCTTTCAGCGCGAACCATCCGGTGGCGCCGAATCCGGTGATGAAGAGTGAGAGGTTGGTCGGGCTGAGAAGACCGACGATGAATTTCAGAATCCGGGTAGCCCTGTCATCGGCGATGGGAAGCGCACCGTATCTGTCCGTGTCCGAATGTCCTTCGGCGTGGTCACCGGCATGATCGCCACCATGATCGCCGTCGTGATCCCCGTGGAAATCGGGACCGTCGGCATCGACATGAGCGTCCACGTCGACATCGGCATGGGCGTCAACATCCACATGAGCGTCTACATCGACATGAGCGTCCACATCGACATGTGCGTCCACGTCAGGACCGTGGATATCGCCAGCCTCTGCACCATGATCTCCCCCGTGGCTGAACTGCCCGGCGAGGAAATTGAGTATGATAAACATGCTCCCACCAAAGAAAGCAATTAGATACCCCTGGGTTAGAACTGGCAACATCTATTTCGAAGACCTATGAATTTAAAGGGCATTTTTTATACTCTAGATACCCTGAAAGAAATGCCTGTAAACCCCGAAAAGCCCACCAGGACCTAAAGAAAAGACTAAGATTGAGTCTGGCAGAGACCTCGAGCAGGAACCATGGAAATCGTAATCACCCACAACAACATGGATTTCGATGCCCTGGCGGCTCAGTTCGCTGTCACCCGACTTTATCCGTCGGTGAAGATTGTCCTGGGCTATCCTCTGGTCGGTAACGTTCGAGAGTTTCTCTCCCTCTATCGCAGCTCGCTTCCCATCGTCCAGGCCAAGTATGTCGATCTGGAGCAGGTGACCAGGATATTCGTGGTGGATTGCCAGAATCTTGATCGAGTGGACGAGACCATCAAGCGCTTTCTGGCAAGCACCGATTCTCCGCCTCCGATCACGGTTTTCGATCATCATGCCGACGATCCCGAAGGGCTCGCCCCGATAGCGACCCCGGATTCGGTGCTGAAAGCTGCCGGTTCGGCCACGTCGCTTGTGGTAGAGCAGCTTCGCAAGAAGAAAGTGTCTCTCACTCCCTTCGAGGCCACGGTGATGGCTCTGGGAATTTACGAGGATACCGGTTCGCTTTCCTACCGGGGCACCACCGAGATCGATGCTACCTGTGTCGCCTATTTGCTCAAGCATGGTGCGGATCTGGAGCAGGTGAATATATATATTCGTCCCCGGCTCAGCGATGAGCAGACGAGCTCGCTTGAAGAGCTGGTGGCGAACGCTTCGGTGGAGACTTTCGAAGGATTCAGAGTGTTAACCGCGTATGGTGCTACGCCGCATTTCATAGACGGTCTGGCGGGCCTTACCCGCAAGCTCATGGAGATCCTCTCTTGCGAAGCAGGATTCACCGCCGTGCATATGAAAGACCGGGTCCATCTGGTGGGACGCAGCGACAGTCGCTCCATCGATGTGGCTTCGGTGGTCAGGCTTTTCGGCGGCGACGGGCATCCCGGTGCCGGCTCGGCAGTGGTCAGGAACGCCAGCCCCGAGGAGATAGTGACGGCGGTGAAAAATTCGATTGCCGGCCGTGTCCAGCCTCAGCCGACGGCTTCCGATATCATGATCAGTCCGGTGCGCACCATCGCCACCAGTACTACTATGGACGAGGCCAATCGGCTTATGCTCAGGCATGGTGTCGATGGTCTCATAGTCACCGCCGACGAGGAGGTGGTGGGGGTAGTCTCCCGTAGAGATATCGACCAGGCCATGCATCACCGTCTCGGTCATGCACCGGTGCAGGGATTCATGAGCCGCCCGGTGATTTCTGTGTCCCCCGACACTCCCATCGATGAGATCCAGGCGATTATGGTTACTGAGGATATCGGGCGGCTGCCGGTCATGAAAGATGACCGGCTCGTCGGTCTGGTGTCCCGGGCGGACGTCCTCTCGAGGCTTTACGGGGCAAGGCTTGAGCCTACGTATCTGGGGGTCTCGGAGCCTGCCGAGTCGTTCGGAGCGCCGCCGCTTCGAGGTCGGGAGGCGATCAAGCATGACTTTCTGAAAGCCCGGTTCGATAAGCTCGAGCCTTCCACGATCTGGCTCTGCAAGACCCTGGGCGATGTGGCGGCCAGGCACAACATGGTAGCATATGCGGTAGGAGGTTTTGTTCGGGATCTCATCCTCGGCAGAGCCAATTTCGACCTGGACTTCGTTGTGGAGGGCTCTGCAAGAGAGCTTGCCGCCTGTCTTGAAGCGGAGTTCCCGGGGCGGCTCGAGGTGGTGGCCAGTCACGATCGTTTCGATACCGCCACCCTCTTCTTCCATGCCGAGCACCGCAAAGAAGTCGATCTATCCACAGCCCGGACAGAGTATTACGAGTTCCCGGCAGCGCTTCCCACTGTGGAGCCTTCGCGCCTGGAGCAGGATCTGGCCCGGCGCGACTTCACTATCAATACCCTGGCGGTCTGTCTCAATCCCGGTCGTTACGGGGATCTGGTGGATGTTTATGATGGACTGAGCGATATAAAAAGGAAGATCATAAGGATCCTTCACCCATTCAGCTTTATCGAGGACCCGACCAGAATCGTTCGGGCAGCTCGATTCGCTGCCAGGCTCGGTTTTCACCTCGATGAGAAGACCAGGGATCGGGCACGAAAGGCGATCTCCATAGGCATTTTCGATAATCTCGGGGGAGTCCGATTGCGGGAGGAGATCCGCATGATTCTCGAATCGGGAGAAAGGCTCACGGCTCTCGATCTTCTGGATGATCTCGGCGGCTGTCTTCGTTTTCTCGATGGTGGTCTCGTTTACAGTGCCAGAATCAAAACCCTGATCCGCAGGGCTGAGCGTCTATTGCGTCGTTACCCCGTGGGCGAGGGCTGGGTCGTTCATCTGGGTCTTCTCTTGAGCGATCTCTCTTTCGACCGGCTCGATCCGGTTCTGGACCGGCTGCATCTGGCTAATCATCAGAAGAGTCTGATCCGGGCAGGGCTGGCTCTGGGAGCCGAGGTAGCGGCTCAGGTCTCGAGAAGCGGTGACCTGAAGCGCTCGCAGATCTATGCGATCTTCAAGGGACAGAAGGACGAGGCCCTGGCCATGGCGGCTTGCCTGGCGGCTCCGGGCACAAAGACCAGACGGATGATTCTTCTCTATCTGGAAGACCTCCTGGGAGTCAAGGTGGTCCTCTCCGGTCGCGATCTCGTAGAGCTGGGAGTGCCCCAGGGTCCCGAGATCGGTGCGGTGCTGGACGCCCTTCTGGCAGCGCGGTTGGACGGTGAGATTGCCAGTGTCGCTGACGAGAAGCGTTTCGTAAGGTCCAGGGTGGGAAGCGATGGCTGAGCGATCTAAAGAGCGCTTCGTCTTTCTCGCCGGTAGATATATAGACCGTCTTCTAATCGCCTTATCAGCGGTGGCGGTCTTCCTCGCTTTCATGCATCATGCCTTCTGGCATTATGGAGCCGATCCGAACAACATCATCGCCTCTTATTTCGATCTGGACTCGGAGTCCACTCTGGGCTCCTGGTATGCAGCTCTGCTGTGGTTTTCAGTGTCACTGTCAAGCATTCTTGCCTGGGCCCTGGAGCGCTGGTATCGGAGCGAATTCCGATTCCGGTTCTGGTGGCTGGTCATGGCCTTCGTTTTTGCCGTGGCCTCCGCTGACGAGATCTCGATGATTCACGAAACCGCGGGTGAGCTCCTGAAGAAGAGTCTCTCTTCAAAGGGGATCGGCATGTCGCTCTGGTCTTATTTCGAGGACTCTCCCTGGCTGGTTTTCTATATTTTGCCTCTTGTCGGCTTCATTCTCATGACTCTCTGGTTCCTCTCGGATCGTTTCGGCAAGCGTAAAAAGGAAGCTCTGCTCCTGGCTTCCGGCTTCGCTTCTTATATCGTCGCCCTGATCATCGAATTCGTTCAGGGGATGCCTGAGATCAAGCTTGCTCCAGTGGCAGGAATATTTTTCTTGAGCGCCCATGATTTTTACAACGCATCGGTGGTGGTGGAGGAGACCCTGGAGAACCTCGGGACAGTATTTATTCTTGTCGCTGTGCTCTGGCACTGCCGCGGCGTGGTATGTAAATCTGGGGAAGCTGGAGGTGCAGCGTGAAAAGCGAGACATGGCTGATTCTGATAGTGACTGTGTCGATAGTTGCGATGATCGGCATATTGCTGACGGGCCGCTCTTCCGTCCAGGTCGGAACCGTGCCACCTGCCATCGAAACCCGAACTCTCAAAGCCAACGAAAGACCACCTGAGCTGGACAGCTCTTCGGAGGGTCTCACCAAGTGGGAGTTCAAGTGTCCTGCCGAGGTCGATTATCAGCTAGTAGACGATGTCGACGACCAGGGTGGCAGTTTTGTAAGAATCAAAGTCACCGGTGTCCGCGTAAACCTCTCTCTTCCCATCACTGTATATCTTCCGGAGAATCCGTCTGAAGAATTGAAAATGCATGAAGCCGGTCATGTCGAAATATGCAAGCGGGTTTATGCCGATGGCGAAGCCCGAGCAGAGGAGGTCGCCAGATCGCTAGTCGGAAAAGTTTATTCCGGCACCGGAGCTGACAAAACCACAGCCTGCACACTTGCTGTCAATCTTCCTCTCATCGAATTCAGCGGTCTGTATGACTCCGCCATTGCCAAGAAAGCCCAGGATTTATCCTAGATCTATGATTATCTGGACAAATACACCGATATCCCTGAAAAGGACCTGGTTGAGAAGGCATTTGTCACCTATAACGAAGGTCGGCCCAGGCAGCTTGGAGAAGCAACCGAGAAGTTCTGAACCGGTGTAATCAGACATAAGAAAAGAGGGGACACATCTGTCCCCTCTTCTTCAACTCTGGCCAATCTTATTGCTCAAGGCAGGATCTGACCCACCTCTCCCACATAGCCTGTATTTCCGTAGTTCGTATCGAGGTCGTCGGGCATACCCACTGCTTTGAGGATTTCGGTGACATCCACCTGGCGGCGGAGCTTGAAGTCCACAGCAGTGCCTGTGGTCATGTAAGTGGGCCGGACTGCGCCGCCGGCAGGAAGGGCCGGAACGACGGGAGCTGCAGGTACCATGCCATCGGCGAAGTCGTCCTGCGGAGCGACAATGGGCGGCCAGCCCTTGTCTTGCGCTCCCGCTTGCACTCCGCTCGATCCTTTGCCCTTGCCCTTGCCCTTGC
>JAGQHH010000389.1 GCA_020431945.1 Cyanobacteria bacterium HKST-UBA02
GGAAAGTCTCTCTTCATGAGCTTGCCACGGTCAAAGCCCGCTCTTTCGGTCGCACGCTCATCAAGCATGCAGCCGATATAGCCTTCGAGCTCGACATCTCATCCTGCTCTCGGCCCGCCAACGAAGTCTGGTTTGCCACCAGCGGAAATACCAGCTCCTTCAAGATTGGTCATCTGAGGGTCAGGTTCAAACCGACATGTCTGAGGAGAATGACCATGGCCGACTCTTCATTCGGACAGGTGGTTCGAGCGCTTTGCTATCTGGGGCGGAAAAGGGTCTCTTCGCAAATGTTCCTGACAGCGACAAAGAACCTCCGCGAGCCTATAGAGAAGCCGGCGGGTCATCCATTCTGGTATATGCCGGCCTGGCTTGCCGATATGTTCTATAGCCTCGGTCCCAGACCGGCACACCCGGCGGCCGCTGTGCGCGAAAGTACCATCCTCTACATTGCCGATTCCAGAACTCCGGACAACGTCTTCAACCAGACACTCCTGATCTCGCTTGCTCCCCGGGCTCCCGGCTCGATGGGGCTGGGCTTCCAGTACCAGAAGTCGGCGCTATCCCGCGCCCGGGAGCCGTGTCCCAGGAAGTGGCCATGAACGTCTGCAAGCAGAAGATTCTTTCCGTAAGCTGCCGTGGTCCTGATGAAATCGTTGTACTGGTGGAAATAATCCAGATCGAAATTGCCCCAGGTCTTCTGCCCGCCACCCGGCATCATGCCCGTTCCATCGGTGGGATCGTACACCGTTGTGAGCACCAGAGTAATATCTGATATCGAAGAGAGACACATCGAGAGAATGCAGTCGAAGCGCACCCGCAATTCCTCGAGCTCGTGAGCGAAAAATGCCTTTCGATCCGAGTGGGACGCTCCTCTCAGGTGTAGATTGAGCAAGTCGTTGCCGCCGATTGTAAGGGTGGCCAGAACCCGCTTGCCGGCATGAACCGAAATCGATCCGGAGCGCTCCAGCAGATCGCTGGTCGTGGCACCATCGAATGTGTAATTGAAAAACTCGATTCCCGGTTGAAGGTTGGCCAGATCACGCCCTTCGAATTCTGGCCAGATCTGAGAGTCATTTTTGTAGAGCAAAGAGGCAGCGCCCACCAGACGCTCTTCCTCTACGGTGTCACCCAGGTCGTAGAAAGGATAGGAGTCGATGCTCATCGAATCGCCGAGTGCCAGATATACCTCGAACCTAGGAGCCATGGATTCTCACCCGCGACATTGCTCTGACCAGAGTATTATAAAGCGGGAGACGCTGGAGACGCATCACAGCCTGGGATGACGCGAAAAGAGAGAATCTCAAGGTTTTCTTCTAAGACCTCAGCACCACCGGTATATCCCTGGTCGGTCCGCTGGCCGGTGCCGCTCTTCCCCATCGATCACCTGCTGGCAAGCCCGGATTTCTCCGTCGTGGAGCGCCGGACCCTCGAGCCTGTGGGCTCGGATCATCTGCCTGTCTGGGTGGTTCTCAGCCTGGACAATTAGGATTTTTCTCTAACATTGAGGCTCAGGGCCCGGGACATATGTAAGATATAGCTTTCGGTATCCGGCTGGTGGGCTGAGTCCGCCTGAAGCCGGACAAGTTCTTTTCGTACATAGTCAAGAGGTCTTATCGATGAGCATGACACTGGCAGACGTAATCTGGAAACCCCAGGGCAAATACCTCGAAACCCGCGTAGTGGATTTCATGAAGAGCCAGGGCATCGAAGACTGGCGCCAGTTGATCAAGCGCTCCACCGAAGACACCGACTGGTTCTGGACCGAAGCTCTCAAATATATGGGCTTCAAGTGGACCCGGGACTATGACCGGATAATGGACGACTCGAAAGGATTTCCCCACACCAACTGGTTCGTCGGCGGCAAGCTCAATATCGTCGACAACGTCCTGGACTGGCATCAGACAAAAGGCCAGAAACTGGGGGCGCGAGTCAGTGTCGGAGCCGATCACCCGGCTCTTATCTGGGAAGGCGAAAACAAGAAGGCCCGCAAACTATCCTACGGCGAGCTCAATGAGATGGTCTCCCGCACAGCCGGACTGCTCAAATCCCTGGGTGTAAAACCTGGTGATGCCGTTGGACTCTATATGCCGATGATACCAGAGGTAGTGGCAGCGCTTTTCGCCTGCTTCAAGATCGGTGCGGTGGCTGTTCCGGTATTCAGCGGCTTCGGCGCCCAGGCTCTGGCAGCCAGACTGGAAGACAGCGAGGCACGGGTTCTGATCACCGCCGATGGCGGCTCCCGGAGAGGCAAGCTCGTCGAGATCAAGAAAGACGTGGATGAGGCAGCTGCAACCCTTCCGGGGCTCGAGCATATCATCGTCGTCAAGCACATGGAAAATGCCGTCAAAATGGCCGAAGGCAGAGATATCTGGTTCGCCGAGTCCATCGCTGCGGTGGAGCCGGCGGAGACCATAGCGGACCTCGATGCCGAGCACCCCTCCATGTACCTCTATACTTCCGGCACGACCGGCAAGCCTAAAGGCACCGTGCATACCCATGGCGGAGCCATGGCGCAGATCGCCAAAGAGTTGGGCTTCTGCTTCGACGTCCAGACCGACGACGTTTTCTTCTGGGTCACCGACATCGGCTGGATGATGGGTCCCTGGGAGATGATCGGAGTTTATTTCTGGGGAGGCACCCTGGTCATCTTCGAAGGTGCTCCTGACTTTCCCGAGCCGGACCGGATCTGGCAGATTGTCGAAACTCACAAGGTCAGCACCCTGGGAATCAGCCCCACCGCCATCCGTGCACTTCGCAAATACGGAGAGGAATGGGTAAGCAAACGTGATATGTCCAGCATCCGCCTGCTCGGCTCCACCGGCGAGCCCTGGGACGAGGACAGCTATATGTGGACCTTCGAGAAAATCGGTCAGAAACGCTGCCCGATCATGAACATCTCCGGGGGAACCGAAATCGTCGGCGGTCTGCTCACCCCGCTGCCGGTGATGCCCCTGAAGCCCTGCTCCCTGGGCGGACCCGGACTGGGCATGGATATCGACGTCTTCGACGAGTCCGGCAAGAGTGTCAAGAACGAAATCGGTCACCTGGTCTGCAAAAAGCCCGGACCTTCGATGACCAAGTCTTTCCTCAAGGATGACGAGCGCTATATCGACACCTATTTCAGCAAATACGAAGGAGTCTGGTATCACGGCGACTGGGCCAAGGTCGACGAAGACGGCTCCTGGTTCCTGTTCGGGCGGTCCGACGACACCATCAAAGTTGCCGGCAAACGTGTCGGTCCCGGAGAGGTCGAGTCGGTCCTAGTGGAGCACGCCAACGTCGCCGAGGCTGCCGTCATCGGCGTTCCTCACGAGGTCAAGGGCGAGGCTCTGGTCTGCTTCGTAGTCCTCATGCCGGGTTGCGAAGAAACCCCCGAGCTCACCGATGACCTGCGCAAACTGGTGGGGCACAAACTCGGTCCGGTTATGAGACCGGAGCGAATCCACACCGTCGCTGCTCTGCCCAAGACCCGCTCCGGAAAGATTGTCCGCAAATCTATCCGGAACACCTATGTCGGAGACGGACCGGGAGACACCGCCTCGGTGGAGAACCCGGATGCCCTGGATCTGATCGCCAGCCTCAAGGGCTGAGAGCGTTAAGAAATTCGCTGGATAATCGAAAGAGGCTGCCCTTGACTGTGGCAGCCTCTTTCATGAAGAACCGAGCGGTCCTTCCGCTCACCAGGGGCTGCATTTACTCGATGTCCGGCTCACCGTATAAACCCGGTAGCGGGCCTCTTAAGAATCGGATACTGTGAATTTAACCGGATCTTGTGAGACTAATCACAGCCTGTGGGTAAATCTTTAAGAGTGGAGCTCTCGATCGCCCCACTCAGTCGACCAAACGAGCAGAGGCTCGGGAAACATCGTCGGTCAGAGATCAGAAAATGGCTACAAACGGCAAACTCCCGGACGAAAAGGCAAGAGCTATTATCGCCAACCCCTCCGCCTCAGAGAAAGAATGGCTGGCAGCCTGCACGATCATGGATCAGAAGACCGACCTTCCGGCGGCTCCCCGGGACCTGCCGGCCTGGGTGGGTTTGCCCTGGTCGATGCTGGTTAGCGCCACTGGAGCAGCCGGCGGTCTCATGCTTTTCGTGATGCTCACTTATGCATCCCATATGACCCTGCTCACACTGGTTCCGGGTTTCTATCCCGAGGCGATGATGACCTATGTCGTGGCCTTCCTGGCTATGCCTGCGATTATCTTCAACACCCTGTTCACCTACCAGAAACATCTCTGGCAGGGAGGCAGGCTCTGGACCGGCGTTCAGGCTTCCATAGTCACTGCTGCCGCCTTCTCGCCTCTGGTTGTCGGTCTGATCATGACCGGCACTCTGCCCCCGGTCACCGACTTTCTGACCCTCTCGGCCATCGGGCTGGGTTTGATGGCGACTTCTCTGGGCGCCACCGTTCTGGCTAACCGGGTGATCAAAAACCTCGACGGAACCATCGGGGCCAACCGGATCATCCCTTACTCCAGGGCAGCTTTCTGCACGCCGACGGTGATATTCGCCGGGCTCTCTCTATTCAGCCTGGTCAACCCGGCTTTCTATCTTGGCGGACCACAGTGGCTCCTGGCTGCAGCTGTCCTGAGCGGTGGCACCTATCTGGTCTGCCGCAAGAACAGAAGCTTCAAGACCAGCACCAGCCTTCAACTCGCCGCTGCTACCTGGAACCCCTTCCTGCTCGGTATCGGTCTTCTGGTCCCGCTTCTGGCTGCCAATTCGATCCTGGGGCTGGTGATGGGGAGCTATTTTGCCGTCTCTTTCGTAGATGTCCTGGCCACCGGTCTACTCATCACCCTCGGTCTGAGTTTCCCGGCAGTTGGGGCATTGATTGCCACCAGACAGCTTCGCAGGGAGCAGGAGCTCGAGCTTCATCATGTTCCGCAGCTGCATGCGCAGTCTTACAGCTCAGGGTCCGGATCGAGCTCGATCCCCAAGCTCAATAAAGAAACCGCCTGAACCAGAGAATTTAGAACAGGGCTTCCACGAAGAGCTCCGGCTCGAAATCCCGCAGATCGTCGATCTGCTCGCCGAGCCCGATGAGCTTCACCGGTATCTTAAGATCCCGGGCTATGCTGAAGACGATGCCACCTTTGGCGGTGCCATCCAGTTTGGTCAGTACTACACCGGTCAGAGCGCAGACCTCGGTGAAGACCCGTGCTTGCTGGAGCCCGTTCTGTCCGGTGGAAGCATCGAGAACGAGAAGGGACTCGAGGGGGAGACCGGCGCCATGCTTATCGATGACCGAACGGATTTTGCGCAGCTCGTTCATCAGGTCTGTCTTGTTGTGCAGCCTGCCGGCAGTGTCGATGACAAGACAATCGTAATTCTCTTCGCGAGCCCGGGCGATCGCTTTGAAAACAACGGCGCCGGGGTCCGAGCCGTCTTCGAGTCTAACGATATCGACACCGGCGCGCTGCGACCAGATTTCGAGCTGAGACTCGGCAGCAGCCCTGAATGTGTCGCCTGCGGCCATGAGGACCCGCTTGCCCTCCTTCTTGAAACGCCAGCAAAGCTTGCCGATACTTGTGGTCTTGCCGGTGCCGTTCACTCCGACAATCAGATAGATATTCACCGATCCCGGCTTGTATTCGACTCTCGATGAAGGAGCCGACTTCAGAATGCTGGCGAATTCGCCTTTGAGGAATTCCATCACCTGATGCGGGCTCCAGTTTTCGCCCTTGACCCTGGCTTTCAGATGATTGACCACGGTCTCGGCGTTCTCGAGACCGATATCGGCCTTGATCAGCTTTTCCTCGAGGTTTTCCAGGTAGTCCTCGTCGATGGCAATCAGGCGCTGTGGCTCATGTTTCTCCGGTCTTGCCGGAATAGTCGCCACTGACTTCGGTTCAGGAGCGGGTACGGGAGCCTGTTCCTGGATATGTTCTCTGACATGCTCCGGGGCATGCTCCTGTCTGTCCGGTGCCGGCTCATCCAATTGAATCGTGACAGGCTCGAGAATCGGCTCGCTCCCGAGCTCGACAGCCGGCTGAGGCTGAGGCTCTGGTTGAGGTTGAGGTTGAGGTTGAGGTTGAGGTTCTGATTCTGGTTCAGGCTGAGACTGAGCGCTCACCATATCCGGTGCAAAACTCAGAGCAGCTTGATCCGGAGCTTGATCCGGAGCTTGATCCGCAACTTGATCCGGAGCTTGATCCAGCTCTTCGCTGCCTACCGACTCTTGAATGGCAGACTTGGTTTTAGCCAGAGCCGACTTCAGCTTGCCGACGGTGGATCCCCACCATCCTTTCTTCTCACCTTCTTCACTCATGCTGTCGCCTCCGCTCTGTCAATTGCTTTCGAGAATCAGGCAACCGGCTCTTCTGATTCGGTCGGACTCTTGTGCTCACCAGTTTCACGGAAATAGCTGGCGTCTTCCACGAGATCGGCGAGGACGCCGTTGATGAATCTTGCAGCCTTTTGATCGGCGAACTCGTGACAGAGCTCCACAGCCTCATTCACTGCCACCCGTACCGGGATCTCAGGCAGGAAATAAAGCTCGGTGCAGCCGAGCCGCAGGATATCTCGATCGATACTCATCATCCTTTCGGGCCGCCATCTGGATTTCACTTTCTTCACCAGATCCTCGACTTTGCCTCGATTCTTCAGATAAGTGTTCAGCAATTGCAGGGCGAACTGTCTGACCTCCGAGCGATCGGCCCGGTTGAGAAGCACGGTGCTGGAGGCTTTGCATTTGGAGCAGGTCGTGACAATGCTCGACTTTCCGGCATGAAGCGCCAGCTCGGGAAGATCGAGAGCCTCCGAGAGTAGCGCCAGGGCTCGGTCTATCCTCTCCACCTGCTTGCGAAGAAAGACAGTGGTAACCGGAACCTCTTTGAGCTCGTCGACACGCTGAGCATTATCAGGGTGGTCCACCTCGAAATCGACGATTTCGCTGGTGACGGTTCTGAGCTCGCCTTCCGCGTCGGAAAGCAATTGCCGAGCATGCTCGGTGAGGCTGTGCAGCGACCTGGCCACCAGATCCTCGATGGCCATCTCGTTGAGAGCTTCGGGCTCCCGGGGGAGCTGGCCAAGCACGATAAGGGCCAGCTTTCTTGCAATTCGTCTCGGTTTCATTCGCCTGCTCTCGGCGCTTCCGGTACTGGGAACGGAAGGCGCCGGATAACACCATGTTGAAAGAACCATGTTACTACAACCGGCGCTCAATTCTGTAGTAAGCTACCTATCTGTTAAGCGGCGTCCCCGAGCGGAACCCATGACACTCAGAGTAACAGGCGGAGAAGCACGCGGTCGCGTGGTTTCGAGTCCGAGAGGAAGAGAGGCCAGACCGACATCCTCGAAGATACGTCAGGCTATCTTCAATATTCTCGGAACGCGGGTGGTGGATGCCAGTTTTCTCGACATTTGCGCCGGCAGCGGCATCATGGGTATCGAAGCACTGAGCCGGGGAGCTCGAGCCCTCACCGCTATCGAGATTGCCGGTCGTCTGGCCGGAGACCTGGAGACGAACCTGAAAAATCTCAACTACTCGGACAGAGCCGATGTGATAGTCGGGGACGCGCGCAAAATCCTGAATCATCTTCCGGAAGGCAGCTTCGATATCATCTTTGCCGATCCGCCCTATCAGAGCCCTCTCTGTCGGAGCATCCTGCCGATTCTGAGCCGCCGGAAGATTCTAAGCGATAGTGGCATCCTCATGGTCGAGCATGCCAAAATAGTAGGTCTCAAAGTCGAGCAGTCGGACTCCGACCTGCTCGAACTAATCGATAGACGAGATTACGGACAGTCGAGCGTGTCGTTTTTCCAGTTCCAGAGCGGGAGAGGATAGTGTCGCAAACCATCGATCATGTGAGGATTGGCGATCTGCTCCTCAGAGCCGAGATCATTTCCTCGGGCTATATTCAAGAAGCCCTGGGCAATTTCGAGGCACAGGGACTCCCCCTGGGCAAGGTCCTGGTGGTATCGGGCTACCTTAATGACAGCCAGCTTCGCGTCGCTCTCGACCTACAGTTCATGGTCAATGACGGTCTTCTCGGGCTGGATGAGGCGGTTTCAGTCTTGAAAGCCTGCCATCAAAAGAATCTCTCACTGGACGAAGGTTTCGAGGACACCGGCATCGTCCAGCCCGAAGACAAGGATACCAATAAGCTGGGACAGCTCCTCCTCGACAGCGGCGTGATCAGCTCGAACATGCTATCCGAGTGTCTCGAGGCCAACCAGAAAACTTCACTGCCCCTTGGACATATAGTCTGCCACCGGGGTTATGTCTCACAGGTCCTGGTGGCTCGCACCTTGATCATCCAGCAACTGGTGAGACGGGGACAGGTGATCCGCGAACAGGGAATAAAGTCCCTGCGCTTCGCCCGCGACCGCGAAAAGCAGTTGATGGAGCTCGAGGTCAATCGCGGCTATCGCTTCATGCCCCTCAAGAATGCTCCCCTGCTTGGAGACTTTCTCTTCGAAGCTAAAATTCTCCCCGAGAGACAGATCAGGCAATGCCTCATCGATTCGGTGGTGAATGCCTGCTGTCTGGGGGAGGCCCTGATCAAGTCCACCAGCACTGACAGGCAGCTCATCGAAAAGGCCGTGGCCTTACAAGAGTGTCTCGACAACGAGACCATAACCGTCGAGGAAGCACTGGCCAGTCTCGGCGAGATCAAAACGAGAGGAATCTCAGTGGTTCAAGCGATGGCGGAGGTGGCCACCTATAAGAGCCGGGAAAACAAAGCCAAGGATCTGGTCACTCTCCTGGTGGCAAGCGGCATTCTAGAAAAATCACGGGTTCCGGAGAGCGTCCAGGAGCGATTGCTGGTCAACTACAACCAGATTGCGCCGGTGGTCAAAGAGCTCCTGGCTTCCGGCGCGGTCACCGAAGCGATCCTCTTTTCTGCCCTGAGAGCAGTGGACCTGGTGGACAGAAAAGTGATCACCCAGGAAAAAGCGATTGTCAGCATGGACTTTTCGGCCCGTTCGGCAAGCGACATCGAGCACACTCTCTATATGACCGGCGTCACGAACAGGACCAGACTGCGCGATCAGGAGCCCGGACAGGAACAGGACTGATCCCAAGGAAAGCGCCCTAAGAGCAGCTTTCGCCGCGCTTGACTCCTTCAGCATCCTGCTCAGCGCCATCACTGGCAGTGACACCGGCTTTCACTTCCGCTTTGGTCTGCTCTGACTTCTCCGGTTCCTGCGCTTCTTCGGCGGGAGCGACTTTCTCTTGCTCGGGAGGCACAGCCATTTTGCCGGTGGTGGTGGAAGGATACTTGAGACGTTCATGGTGAAGGGTTCGCCAGACTCGAACGAAAGCCAGCTTGACCCGCTGAAGCTCATCATAGGTGAGTCCGGACTCCGAGAACTGCCCATCTTCCCAGCGCGCCTCGAAGACTTTGGTCAGGGCTGTCTCGACTTCTTCTTCGCTGGGATCTTTCATACTGTGAGTGACGGCTTCGCTGACGTCGGCGAGCATCACTATGGCGGTTTCCTTGGAGGACGGCTTGGGACCCGGATAACGATAGAAAAGCGCGTCGACATTGTCACGCCCGTCCCGCTCGCAGGCCTTGTGATAGAAGTAAGCCATCAGGGTGGTGCCCTGATGCATCGGAATGAAGTCGCTCACCGCCTTGGGAAGCGAATATTTGCGAGCCAGCTCGAGTCCATCGGTTACATGGGCGAGAACTCGATCGCGACTGTCTTCCGGCGACATCGAATCGTGCGGGTTGACGGCGCCGAGCTGATTCTCGATGAAGAATTTGGGACGGACCATCTTGCCGACATCATGATAGAGCGCCCCGGCTCTCACCAGCTTAACGTCAACCATGATCGCCTTGGCACCGGCCTCAGCCAGGTTGGCGACCGCAAGGCTGTGCTGGTAGGTTCCCGGTGCCTTCTCTTCGAGCTGGCGCAGAAGGGGCTGGTCTGCTTCAGCGAGCTCCGCCAGGCGGAAGGGCGTGACCAGACCGAAGATGTTCTCGAGAAACGGCAGGGAGCCTATGGCGATGATGGAAGAAGAGAGACCTCCGGCAAATTCCATGCCCACTGCCTGTCCGAGATTATTGAATGAAGGAAGCGAGACATGCGGTGCCAGCACCAGCCATGGTGTCGAGCCCAGACTCAAGAACGGCAAGAGCTTGGCCATGGCATAAGCCAGGAAGAAACCACCGGCCTGGGCCACTCCGATCACCAGACCGGTAAACATGAGGGATTTGCGGTCTCGGGAATAGCCCAGCACCGCTGCCAGGGAAGCGCAGAGAAGGGCGATGGCATGGCTGCCGCCGACAAGCCTGTCCACCGCGATAAGCACAAGCAGGGGAAAGATCAGGACAAGGGCCACCCGGCGACCGAAGAAGATCGTCAGAGTCAGAGCCGCTCCGGCAATCGGAACGAACTGAGGATAGGTCTGACCGATCACCGAAGCAGCAGCGCAGGCGACTATCAGGACTGTATAGATAAGTCCGATGGAATTTGCCGAAAAGAAGTGCCGGGGCTCGAAGTGCAGGAGGAAAAGAGCGGAGCAGACCACCGCCGAAACCAGGGAGAAACCCAGGACGATCATCAGAGGAAGACTGTTCACCCTGGATACATTGAGAGCCTGCAGAGTCTGGGCGATCTCTTCGGATATTCGCTGACCCTTGCGAACCAGCATCTGTCCTTCTTCGTAATCGATGGTGACCGGTTTGATCTCACGTACCGCCAGGTCGGCCTTGCGCTTGGTAGCAAGGGGATCTACTGCCAGATTGGGCTCCAGGTACTGGCTCACCACTCTGGCGGTGGTGCGGCGCAGGGTGACACCCCAGGAATCCGGAAGAAACTCGTAGACCGTATCCGCCCAGATACCTTTGTCGCTGACTGGAAAACGCTCGAAGCGACTCAATATTCGCTCTGTGGCTGCCATAGTCGTCTTGTAATAGTCCGAAAGCGATTCCGGAGGCACGCTGAGAGCGATGAGGAGCCTGAACTTCATATTGGGATCGTCGGCAAGCTCGAGTTCTCGATAGCTCTGCCGTTGATCGCGCAGGGTCTTATCCACCGTTTCGAGAGCCTGGGAAAGCTGTCTGACCCTGCGGAGCGATGCCCGCCTGGCACGCCCCCTGGCGCCTCTTGACTGGGCGTCGATTTCGCTTCTGACCCGGGCGAACTTCTCTGCGATGGACCGATCGAGGCCCTCCAGCTTATCGAAATTGCCGGCGTCCCCGGCGGCTCCAGCGGCTCCAGCGGCGATGATCTTATCGAAAAGCTCATCGCTGGCACCGATCAGATAACGATGCTCGGCCGGGGTAACGCTGAAAGTCTCGGCCAGCTCGGGAATCGGGTCGATTCCCTTGGAGTGCAGGCGCCGCACGATCCTCATGGTGGCGTCCACCTGCGCCAGAGTGTCGGCATCTCTGCTCCGGTCCCGCTGTAACACAGGAACCACGAGATGCCTGGCGTTTTCAACAGCCTGTTTGGTGGCTATGGGATCGATGACCGAAGCAGCGTGGGGAGCAAGGATATCGCGCTCGGCCACGTCTCCGGCCTTGATGCCCCGGTCGAACAGCTGCCCGGCCGTGAGCGCGAAGAATAGAAGAACAATTCCTACAGTCCCGACTCCGAGCCAGGCGAGGAACTCCGGACCGCTCGGAAAAATGTCATGATGAGCTTCGACAGGCAGACGCACCTGACCACTCTCGATTGCCGATTTTCTATCCGGGCTCACAGTTGATACAGCTTTATTACTTACTTGCTCGGGACTCGAATATGGTTCTAAACTTACATATTACCGTCCTCTACCTTCGATCATAGCTCGAAAATACATTCAAAAGGCACTGTATTGAAGATTCTGGTAACCGGCGCCGCAGGATATATCGGCAGTCACTTCGTAAGAAGGCTCCTGAAGCGCGTTCCGGACGCCCAAATCCTGGCGGTAGACGACCTCAGCCTGGGACACAGGCAGTCCCTGCCCCAATCGAGCCAGGTCGAGATTTTCGATGCCTCCATCGGGGATTCTGCGGCAATGGCTGCAATCGCCGGCGGACGGGGCATCGACGCCGCCGTTCATTTTGCCGCCTGCGCATATGTCGGAGAATCCCAGGCGCTCCCATTCAAGTACTTCGAGAACAACGTTATCGGAAGCTTGAAACTTTTTAAGGTCCTGGATGAATCCGGCATCAAACGCGTGATCTTCTCCTCGAGCTGCACAAATTACGGGGAGCCGCAAAGAATACCGATCGACGAAGAGCATACCCTTGCTCCCATCAATGTTTACGGCACTACCAAACGCATGGTGGAGCTGGCACTGGAAGCGCTGGCCGGTGCTTCGGGCTGGTCCTATGTGAGCCTTCGCTACTTCAACGCGGCCGGCGCCGACGACTCCGGCGAGATCGGCGAAAGCCACGAGCCGGAGACCCATCTCATTCCCCTGGTGCTCCAGACAGCCCTGGGCAAACGTGAGAGCCTGTCGGTATTCGGCGATGATTACGATACACCCGACGGCACGTGCATCCGAGACTATGTCCATGTCAACGACCTCGCCGACGCTCATTGCCTGGCCCTGGAGAAGATCCTGGAGGAGCCGCTCCGCATCAGTCTCAACCTGGGAACCTCGGTCGGTGCATCGGTCAAAGAGATAATCGAGATGGCGGAAAAAATCACAGGCAAAGAGATCCGGCGAAAGTTTGTCGAAAGACGCTCCGGTGATCCCGCCAGACTGGTGGCGGACTACCGCAAAGCCCGGGAATTCCTGGGCTGGGAACCAACCTACGATCTCGAGAAGATCATCGGCACAGCCTGGCAGTGGGAGCAGAACCGGAAATACTGACTCACTGAATCTATATACGATGGGTAGGCAAATTCTTTTTCATAAGGCTGAGGGACCGCCAATCGCCATTTTAGTTTTGTCATAATTACGGCAATGACGATCTTCAAGAATCAGAGCCAGTCTTTAAATCAAGGAGCCTTGAGCATGGGCCAGGACAGGGGCTCGGTGATGTCTTCCATAGAAACAGTCTCGGACAGGAAGTCCGATCAGGCCCTCAGGCCCGAGACCCTGGAGGAGTACATCGGTCAGTCTCACCTCAAGAAAATGCTGACCATGTCTATCTCGGCAGCCCGAGAAAGAAAAGACCCCCTCGATCATGTCCTCCTCTACGGCCCGCCCGGTCTGGGCAAGACCACCATCGCCAGGGTAATCGCTCATGAGATGGGCGCCAGAATCCATATGACCTCAGGTCCGAGCCTGGAGCGTCCCAGAGACATTGTCGGTCTCGTGCATCAGCTCGAACAGGGCGACGTCCTTTTTATCGATGAGATCCACAGACTCAACAAGATCGCCGAAGAGCTTCTCTACCCGGCTATCGAGGACTTCATGATCGACCTCACCTCCGGTAAGGGTCATGCCACCAGAACGATGAGACTGCCCCTTCCCCGGTTCACCCTGGTAGGTGCCACCACCAAAGCCGGAAGCATATCGAAGGCACTTCGCGATCGCTTTGGATTTTCCTGCCGCCTGGATTTCTATGATCTCGCCGAACTCTCGGCCATCGTGGCGCGCTCGGCCAGACTGCTGGAGCTGGAGATCTCCGGAGAAGCCGTGGAGGCGATCGCCAGAAGAGCGAGAGGCACGCCTCGAATTGCCAATCGCCTGGTGCGACTGGTAAGAGACTACAGCCAGTACAAGAAAGAGGCATCGATCACCGGCGCGGTCGCAAGAGAAGCCCTGGATTCCTACCAGGTCGACGAGTCGGGACTGGACAGCACCGACAGGAAACTGCTCGAGATCCTGATCGACAATTACGACGGTGGACCGGTGGGCATCGATACCCTGGCTGCCACCATCGGTGAAGATAGCGAGACCCTCGAAGATGTCTACGAGCCATTCCTGATTCAGAGGGGATTCATCAAACGCACTCAGAGAGGTCGAATGGCAACGCCCCTGGCATACAAACATCTGGGCAAGGCGGCACCGGCATCACAGCTATTTCTCAACCTGGGCGAGGAAGATTGAGCAGACTCGAAATGCCATCGAGTATCAGAATACTGATAGCGAGCGCGTTGCTCTGCCTGATTCCGGGACTTGTCGACTTGCCCTGTCAGGCTCAGGGCAGCCGCTCCGGTATCAAAAGCGGTACTATCTACTCGAATAAAAAGCTGGAAGAGGATCTTGTGATCGGCAAGGTCGTCTCCGTTTCCCCCTTGAAATTGAACCAGGATCTCCTCGAGCATACTGGCATGGTTTCCAAGGTCCAGAGTACGAAAGTAGAGATTCTGGAAGGGCCGTTCAAGGGTCAAACGGTCGAGGTGGACAACGAGATAACCGACAACCCGGCCTATAACGTGGAAGTGAAGAACGGGCAGGAAGTGGTGCTGGCCATGGAGTCCAAACGCGATGGCGAGATCCAGGTGAACATCGCCGATTATCACCGGGCCCCTTCATTGACCTGGCTGCTGGTAGCATTTCTGGTGGCATTCATAGCCTTCGGCGGGAAGCAGGGGGTGAAGTCGCTGATCGGTCTCGGCATCACGGTACTGCTCATTGGCTGGGTCCTACTTCCCCTGAGCCTGCAGGGTTTCAACCCTCTGCTCATCTCGGTGGTCATCTGCCTGCTCGCCACCGCAAGCAGCATACTCTTGATCGGGGGGCTTTCGAAAAAGTCCGCGGCAGCCATTGCCGGCACTGTAGGTGGTGTCATCATCGCCGGTTTCGCCGCCCAGATCGTAATCTGGACGGCACCGCTCACCGGACTGTCAAGCGAGGAAGCACAGATCCTGAGAGGCTCGGTGCTGGTGCAGCAACCGCCTTTCTACAGCGGTCTTCTGGCGGCCGGCATGCTGATCGGAGCGCTCGGCGTGATCATGGATGTCGGTATCTCGATAGCCTCCTCCATCGCCGAGGTCTCGAGAGCCGATCGCAAACTTCCAATGAAGGCGCTGTTCGAGTCGGGAATGAATGTCGGCAGGGATATCATGGGAACGATGACGAATACCCTCATCCTGGCGTACACTGGAGGAGCTCTGCCCCTTCTCCTTCTGGCAACCCAGATGCCCTCGATCAAGCTAATCAATCTCGATCTTTTCGCCACCGAAGTCGCCTCAGCCCTGAGCGGCAGCCTTGGTCTGGTTTTCACGATCCCGCTGACAGCCCTGGTGGCAGCCAGAATCATGTCGTCGGAGAACATATCGAACCATGAAGGTTAGAACCCTCTGGGGATGGATACTGGCTTCCACCGCCCTTGGTAGCATCATGTTCGGGGGTCTGGTCTTCCCTCTCATCCTGGGCTGGGCCTGTTATATAGGCGGCAATGAGTTCATCACCATGGCTCAGGCCAAGGGCTATAAGCCTTCGGTGAAAATCGTCCGGGGCATGATCATCTCCTTTTTCGCTCTCACGGCGATACCGAGCCTGCCCGGTCTCTCGCTTCCCCCGGAGTTCGCCCACGACCACTTCCCGATTCTCCTCACAGTCGGCATCTGTATTAGTTTTTTCCGGCTCCTTTTCAGAACCGAGAGCCCGCCTGCTTCCATAGCTGATATAGCCTCGACAATCATGGGATTCATCTATGTGGGCTGGCTGCCCAGCCATCTAGTGATGCTTCGCAATCTCAGCCCTCCAGGTGTCGAGGCCATAGCCAACCCTTTACAACAGCCGGGTTTCGCCTATGTCTGGGCAGGTCTTTTCATCATCTGGGCCACCGATGTCTTTGCCTACTATGTGGGAAAACGCTGGGGCAAACATAAGCTGCACCCGGAAGTGAGCCCGAAAAAGACCGTGGAAGGCGCTCTGGGAGGGCTGATGGCTGCCGTTTTCTGGGCAACGGTGGTGGTCTATCTGGCTGACAACTATCTCTTCCCCAGCCATCCCTTTCAATACAAGCTTATACAGGCTCCTCTTCTGGGCATAGTTGTTTCCCTGGCCAGCCAGCTCGGAGATCTCTGCGAGTCCCTGATGAAAAGGGATGCCGGCATGAAGGACTCGAGCAATGTCATCCCGGGTCACGGCGGTATGCTCGATCGAGGAGACTCCATGATCTTCGGCGGTCCTATCGCTTATTACTGGATCAAAGTTGTAGTCCTGGGAATTGTATAAATTGAGCAAGCTTTACCATGGTCGATCCACGGCCCGGGAAGCACCTGCTATCATATATATCCAGCAGGTCAGGTGCTCTTTTTGGAGAGGTGGCTGAGTGGTCGAAATCGGCGGTCTTGAAAACCGTTGAGGGGCAACCTTCCTAGAGTTCGAATCTCTACCTCTCCGCCATTTGTTCTTAATGCCGGATATG
>JAGQHH010000390.1 GCA_020431945.1 Cyanobacteria bacterium HKST-UBA02
GCACTTATAGACCGGCAGTATCACGCTAAGATATGGTCTGGACACCATTACACTGATTCCTTTTTCTTTCTTACAACAGGATACCGCCATAAGTGCGGCATTTTCTAAGAGACTCTTCATGTCCGAATTCGCACTCATCAGAGATCTGGCAATAATCTGGCTCACGGCGCTTTTTGCCGGATATGTCTGTGTCCGCTCGAAAATGCCGGTGATTGCAGGATATATACTTTCGGGGGTATTAATAGGCCCCTTCGGTCTGAAGCTCATTGTGGAAGCCGAGCAGATTCACGTTCTTGCCGAGTTCGGAGTGGCGCTGCTGCTCTTCGCCCTGGGGGTGGAAGTCTCCCTCAAGCAGATCCTGGGCAGAAGCTCCAGAGTGATTGTCGCCGGTCTCCTGCAGATAGGTCTCACCATTGCCGCATTTTTCGGCATCTCTCTAATAACCGGTATGGCTGGGGGATCTGCCGAGGCTTTCCTGTTCGGTGCCATCTGCGCTTTATCGAGTAGCGTTGTGGTGACCAGAGTGCTCATGGACCGGGGCGAGCTGGATTCCATCCATGGTCAGCTCCTGATCCCCTTCCTGATCATCCAGGACATCTCTCTGGTGCCGCTCATCTCTCTCATTCCGGTTCTCAAAGATCCTCAATCCGGGCTTTTCCAGATCCTCGTCCTGGCCCTACTCAAAGCAGGGGTCCTGGTTCTCATCGTCATCTGGGGCGCTACCAGACTTGTACCTTACCTTCTCTCCCGGGTGGTGCACTCCAATTATCGTGAGCTTTTCCTGCTGCTGATCATATCGCTCTGCCTGGTGATTGCTCTGGCAAGCAATTATCTCGGTCTTTCCCTTGCCCTGGGCGCCTTTCTTGCCGGCATAATGATCTCGGAGTCGACCTACGGTCACCAGGCCCTGGCGGAGTTGCTGCCCCTTCGCGATCTCTTCTCCATCGTCTTTTTCGTTTCGGTGGGCATGCTCCTGGATCCGGCTTTCATAGCCGGTCACTGGCCCGAAGTGTTGCTCTTCCTGGCTCTTCTCATCGCCGGCAAAGCAGTGATCGGTGCCGGCTCCGCCCGGGTAGCCACGAGAAGCAACCGCTCTGCCATGCTCACCGGGGTCGGTCTGGCTCAGATAGGAGAGTTCTCCTTCGTAGTAGCCATGCTCGGCACCCAGGCAGGCATAGTCAGCCCGTCCCTCTACAACCTCTTTCTTTCCGGGGCGGTGGTATCACTCATCGCCGCCCCCCTGCTCATGGGTCTGGCCCCGGCTCTGCTTCACCGTCTGGGGCGGGAGCCCGAGAGCAAGGAAGAGAGGCGAAAAAGCGATCGCAGCCACGATCGTGCCGCGTCTATGACCGACCATGTGATCCTCCTGGGCTTCGGGCGCACCGGTCGCAATCTCGGTCAGGTGCTCCACGACAGCGCCATTCCCTTCGTCGTGGTGGAGCTCAATGCCGCCATCATCGATGAGCTCGAAAAGCTCGATATCGCCCTTATCTATGGAGACGCAGCCAGCCGAGTGGCCCTTCTCCGCACCAACCTGCGCTCCGCCGCCTGCCTGGTGATCACTATTCACGACCCCATCGCCACCCTCACTATTATCGAGCTGGCCCGGCAGATCAATCCGGATATCAAAATCATCGCTCGTGCTCACCGGGAGGAAGACATCGAGGTTTTTCGGGCTGCCGGCGCCAATGCCGTGGTACAGCCCGAGTTCGAGGCCGGCATCGAGATGACCCGTCTTACACTGCTCGGTCTGAACCGCAGCGATCCTCAGATCAAATCGACCCTGGCTGGCATCAGACAGAAACGATACAGCATCTTCAAACCGGACATAGCCGAGCCCGATCTGCACAAGCTGGTGGGTCACATGCACGCCGACCATATGACCGCCTGGTTCGTTTTCCACGGCGAGGACACCGTCGAGGGAAAAACCCTCAAAGAGCTCGACATCCGCAAGAACACCGGAGCTACCGTCCTGGCGATCAAGAGAGGCGAAAGTATTCTTCCCCATCCCGGACCAGATGAGAGCCTGGAGATGAACGACGAGCTCTATGTCACCGGCGACGCCGGGCAACTGGCCGCCTGCGAGGATCAGCTATGGCTCCGGCGTTTCTGCCCGCTCTGGGAAGTGATCTGACGCCTTCCGAAAAAATCAGGGCTCGACTATCTCCACGTCGATGACACTGCTGCCGGTGGCGGTGATTTTTGCCGGATCGCTTTTTCTCATCGAGCCGTTCACATCGGCGAGCACCACCCTGACTTTCTCCGCCAGGCGGCAGGAGGCGGAAAGCATGTCGGCGCTGTCGTCTATACGCTTTTCCAGGAGGAGTTGATCGATGGCAGGAAGGGTCTCGCCGAGCATGACAAGATCGTCCACGGCAACTTTGATCTTGGAGGAGAGTGCCTCTTTGCTCGTATTAGTATTCACGAACTTGAGATGCTGATCGAGATCGTTGGCCTTTTCGAGAAGCTCTGCCACCACAGCCTGAAGCCTTGCCTGGCTGTCCCTCAGTAGAGCCAGACGCCGGCGACGCCGCCTGGGCGAGAGCACTGCGAAATAGACCAGAGCCAGGGTGCACAGGGCGCCCAGAATAAAAGCGGAGCTGACCGGATCCGTCAGAAACATCTCCTGCACCTCACTTGCCGATACAGACGATGGCCATGCCAATCAACATGCTGATGGCAATCACGACTATAAGTGTAGCGCCAAAGCTATCCGGATGCGAGACTCGGCTCAAGACCGCGTCGGCTGGATTGTCCGGATTATAGTAGACATCGACGGTCTGACCGCTTTTGAGCTCCCGGGCTTCTTCCCCTTCATGAGATCCGGGGGTGATTTGCATGGAGAGATAACTCTTGCCCTCAACCTCATAGCGATAGAGACAGTGAAACCGGACATGGGGTCTGGCCATGGCATAGTCATGGCTGACCACTTCCACCACCTGGCCTTTCACGCCAGGCCATGACCGTGCCTGCTCGCCCTTTTCCCAGATGCTATATTCCGGCATCAAGAAATAAGAGGAGCATCCGAACACGATTGCCACGCAAAAAAGATAAGCAGCGATTCGTCTGGCTCTGGTCACTCTTGGCTGATACGGGGATCGACTTCGAATCCGGGCAGATGCGAAACCCTGTCATGCCAGTCTCTGGCAAGAGAGCCCAGACGCCGGGCACGTTCTTCCTTGCCCCTGAAAGTAAAGGCCCCGGAGGATTTAGACGGATCGATATCGCGCCCCCGGGAGATGATGTCGG
Organism: Cyanobacteria bacterium HKST-UBA02; assembly: GCA_020431945.1. The sequence goes on from JAGQHH010000390.1 coordinate 3,250, forward strand.
TCCTGGTGATTTCCTGGGAATCTATACTGGACTCTGTTTCCGGAAGCTTGAGAGCCTGCAGATTCTGCGACGTGGTGCGCGCTCTCATCCGGGACATGCGTCCCCTGACTGCTTCCATCTCTTCGGGCTCGGCACTCTCGGGCGCCGGCGAGAAAATCATCGAAATCACCTTGAACATTAGGCTCTCCAGTTATATTGGCGATATCTATAGTAAGTGAAAAACACGACGGAAGCAAAGAAGATCCGTTCCAGGTCACATCGGAGATCCAACATGAATAAGATTTATTGCCGCGAGGCTATCTCCCGATATTGCAAAGCGCCCTGCCGACAGGTCGAAAGAGGATTATAAAACCCGTCTCATAAGGATTCTTGACTTTCAATTTTCTGTGCCTGTGTTACACTCCTGTCTAGAAAAACGGCATCAAACAAGCTTCTTTCTCCACTATTTCATCCAGACATGCCCTCGAGCACACAGGCGGGCCAGCAAATATGTCCTTTTCCAAGTCCAGCAACAATAACAGTCCGATCAAAACCACTCTCTACGAACTCAAAGACATAGTCAGCCGCCAGCAAGGCGAAGACCATGAGTCGGTCGGACTGGTGCTCGAGATCGAAGCCATCGTCAGCGCCATCGAGGCCAAGCAAGACGCTATCTCCCGCAAGCACAAGAAAAAGAACGCTGATCAGAGCATGGGCCAAAACATCGTCGTCCCCGGCATGGGCAACACTGTCCCGGTTCTCTAAGCTATTTCAGATTTTTGAGCTTACCTGCCAGATCGCGAGCAGCATCGGGTTTGCCCAGACTTTTCATCGCTTCGTTCATGGCATCAAGAAGGCCAGGCTCATCCAGAAATCTGAAGATGGCAGACGCAAGGCTCTTGCCGTCTAGATCTTGCTGGTCGATAACCGCCGCTGCGCCCCGGGCCTCCAGAGCCCGGGCATTGTGCATCTGATGATTCTGGGCCGCATAGGGATATGGAATAAAAATACTGGTGGTCCCTGTAACAGCCAGCTCGGCGATGGTCATGGCGCCGGCCCGGGAGACGGCGAAATCGCTTGCAGCATAAACCATAGCCATGTCCTCGAAGTAAGGACGCAAACAGTAACGCTTGTCCGAAAGAATCGACTCACTGAGAGACTCTCTGAAACTTTCGAGATTGCGGTCTCCGACCTGGTGAATGATCTGTATGTTCTTGCCGAGAAGCTCCGGAAGCGCTTCCCGGAGACTTTCATTGATTGCCGCTGCACCCTGAGAGCCCCCGGTCACGACAATCGTCCTGAGGGCCGGATCAAGACCCAGACTTCGCCTGGCTTCAGCCGGAGGTAAGGTGGTAACGAAGCGCTCCGAAACCGGATTTCCCAGGACCAGGACTTCCCCCCGGGCCCCGGCAAAACCGCCGCGGGCACCTTCCATGCCCAGGGATATAAGAGAGGCGAATTTACCAAGACTGCGATTGACCAGCCCGGGATGCGCATCCGGCTC
>JAGQHH010000391.1 GCA_020431945.1 Cyanobacteria bacterium HKST-UBA02
GTCCGCAAAGACAAGAATCCGACCTGGCACGGCGAGATGACCGCCATATTCAACTGCCCCGAGGGCACCGATTTCCCCTGGCATAATATGTGTCTCTACACCACCGGGGAGTCCTGTCCCATGTGTCAGGCAGCCATTGTCTGGACGAAGATGCCCCTGGTAGTCTACGGCAGCTCCATTCCTTTTTTGCAAACTTGCGGATTCGGCCAGATCAACATCCGCGCTCAGAAGATTGTCGATGCTGCCATCTTCGATTACGGCAACTGTACCATCCTTGGTGGCATTCTCGAACGAGAATGCAATGCTCTTTTCAAGCGGGCAAAACAGATGTCTGCCGGGCAGTGATCGCCTGTTTTCGCCGGGTCGCCTGGATGACGTCCGGAAGGCTCGAAGCTCTGCTATACTCCGGCAATCTTCGTCAGTTCCTTCCGTCGGGTGCTGGTAAAAATGACAAATATCAACTGGAAACGCAGTCTCACCCTCGCAGGCTGCCTGGTTCTCGCAAACGCGTCTTTCCCCTTCGCCCTGGCAGCGCCGCCATCGCCAACCGATATGGACAACCTTCCTTCCACATTGAAAGCCAGGCTCGAAGAAGCCGAGAAGAGCTACCGCGATGGCAAGGTCGATGCTGCTATCGAGCAGGCCACGAAGCTGGTCGGGATCAAGAGCGGCGGATTTCTGGGCTCGAATGAGAATTCCCGGGAAGCCATGGCGGATCTCGCTGTATATCAGATAAAGGCCGGTCATCCCGATGAGAGCGCCCGGCTCATCAGATCGCTCTTGCTCGCCATGCAGCTCGAGCTGCCCATGGCTCCAGGCTATGAAACAGATCCTGCCGGGCTCTATGCCGAGAGCCCGAAGATGATGAAAGACTACTTTGGCAAAGTGCTCGCCCGGGTTGGCGAAAAAGACCCCGGAGACACCCGGGCGATCATCGACTCCCTCATCGACAATACCGTCCCCCGGGACTATCCCGAACAGCTCGCCGCCTACTGCAAGAGTATGAAAGCTGCTCTGGGTCCGGTTGCCGGTATGCGATCGATTGCAGACAGCGAGCAGCTCCGCTATGGCGATCCCCTTTCTCCTCTTACTGACGATAGCGCTTCCAATAGCGAAGAGAAGATGCCGAGTGCTGCAAAACTCGATCAGCTTGGTGCGACCTTGCAGGAGCTCGCCGAAAAGGCTCGTTGCATGCCGGTGGCGGACGCCCGACCGGCAATCGCTCTCTATCAGCTCGCCCTGGTGGCGAACAGCTCGCGTCATTTCGATAAGGGCGAGAAGTTCATCGAGGCTGCCATCCGGAGCCTCGGGTCTTTAACAGACTCCGGCACAGGCGATTCACCGGCGGCACCCGATATGCAGTTGACTCTAGCCTATGCGCTTATAAAACAGGGCAAGCTTGATGACTTCAAAGCTTTGAAAGAAGTTGTCTTGAAAAATGCCGAGGTAAACGAGCGACATCTTGTCACCATGGCCCGAATGACCGACATCGCAGGTGATACCGCCGGAGCGCTGCAGATCTACAAGACTGCCCTCGATCGCCGCATCAAGAGTGGACAGACTCAGGACCCCGATTGGCTGAGTAGTTACCACGAGCTGGCCCAGCGCGAGGGACAGAGTGGCGAGCCCTCCCGGTCTGAAGAATCGGAAGGACCGACTCGGACTGAAGAACTCGATGAGACCAATTAGGCTGAAGACCGCTACCAATCAGGTGAAAGTTTTGACGGGTAGTATGGCGAGTTATTCAATCGAGCATTTTGGAAAGGGTAATTTCGTATGGATTGTAGCCGCTCGATAGATAGCACTCCAGCGCTTGTCTATTTGATGCTTTGGTGCAAATTCTCATCCGCCGGCAGCCTCGAGCGAGCATCTCATTTTCCAGTCTTCGCAGAAGCTCACTGGCGATTCCCTGCCGGCGAGCACTCTCACTGACATAAATGTCCGAAACATAAGCGTGAGCGCGGGCTTCCTCTTCGAGAAGGAGATCGGCATCTATGTCTACCCAGGAAGAAGCGAACGCAACAGGACGATCATCCTGCCAGACCAGGAGAATGACACCATCATTTTCGGTGACTCTGCGGACAACGTCTGATGCATAGTCAACGGCGATCTCCGGTCCCGGCTTGAGCTCCGGCACAGAGACTCGTTCGTGGTCTTGAATCCCCTCTATAAATAGGCAGATAGTATCGAAGTCCGACTCCAGATAGTGGGCAAAGACAAACATCTTGCCGAGTTTCCTTATAGGGTGAGTTCTCCTAGTTGTACCATTAGTTTTTCGCCAGCTTGTCAAAAATCCTTGTTTGCCGGATAGACTCCCTTACTCGCTGAGTAAACGAAATACAAAATTGCAGGTTAGCTAGTCTAGCCTTCCAGATTTGTCATTCATGGAGGTTGCGGCTTTCGAGACCGCACCCGGAGGCTCTGTGCATGACCACCATGTCCTGTGGGACAAAGGGGGTTATCATGCCGAACTTCGAGCCTGGCAACGGCAGTGGAAAAGACTTATCAACTAAAGACGACCAGTCTCTGTCCATTCACGATGCAATAGGCATCGTCAAGGACAGATTCAAGAGTATCGACAAGAACGGTGACTCCTTTATCACGAAGGAAGAGACCGAAGCGCTCGAAGAGGGTCAGTTCACTGAAAGAGAAAAGCTGGCGATAGAGGCGTTCGGGCACAGGGTCAACAAGCTGCAGATGATGCACAATGATGAATGGGGTCCTGAAAATGATGGTTTCACTGTTGCCGATCTCGATGAATTCGAGAAGAATATCGAAGATGAAGCACGCCTGAAGTACGATATCGAAGCTAGGCTCGCTCCCGGCGATACGCACCGGATGGACGTGTTCGGTGCCATAATCGAGGACAACTTCGCCCGGATCGATGTCGATAACGACAAGACTCTGAGCAAGGCCGAACTCGATCAATTCGCCGGAGACGTGAACAATCCCGCCCGGGCAAGGCAGGTGGCAGGGGTCTTGAGCGAGCACTTCGATGAATTCAAAGACCTGACCAGCGAGAACGCCTCTGCCGGATCTTTCGAGCATAGCCTTGGTCCGTTCTTCGAAGAAGAGTCTGGAAAGAATATCTCCACACACGATTTATGGGCATTTAACCGTCTCATGGCTCATCCCGATATATTCGAGGACCATCTAAGCACCATGAGAAAGTGGGAGATCGGTCTGGGAACCAGCTATGCCGCATTCTTCGGTGCGCTGGCGGCGCCTGTTGCGGCCTGTACCGTTCTTTCCCCGCCGAATTTTTGGGCGACGGCGGTCTGCGGTGGGCTGACAGCTTTGCTTGGCGGTACAGCTGTGGGAGGAGCACGCAGCGCCCTGGTTGGTGTCACTGACACCGTGCGCGAACAATACCAGCAAAGACAGAATATGCTCGAAAGCTGGAATTATTTCAAGCAGGGCTCCGATACAGAGGGAACACCATATTCTTCTCAAGGCTGAGGAATTCAGCGGCAGGCGGAAGCTCGAATCCCGCAGGCGGAAGCCTGCAGCCCCTCCGAATCCTTAACTCCTCGCTGCTTGGGACCATTAACTTGAAGAGCTTAGCTTTTACTTTCGCCATCATGAGATGTTGTCAGGTGCGGCATATAGTGCCTAAGAAAGTCTCCATTTCGCGGTATATATGCCGCATTTTGAGCATTTTGAGCAATATATGCCGCGATTTGCCCGGAATCGCGAAATATATGCCGCACCCACCGGTCTAAGCCATGATGGCTCAAGTCCAGGCCGAGATCCAAGTCGAGACCCAGTTCAGATCCAAGCCCTGGCCGAAGTGGTGTTTCGAAAGAGACATTTAACCGGCTTCTGAATGGTCGCCTTCGACCCCGTATTCAATTGCCTGTCCGACTTTCGGGACCTCGGTCTGGAGCGGTGAATGTCAAGAATATGCTATTTTAATGAAGCTCTCAAGAGACTTGTATACTCTGCAGGCTGGGTCTCCGCAAGGATCCCGTTTCCAGACCGAAATCATCAGACCGAAATCATCAGACCGAAATCCATAAAACCGAAATCCATGAGACCGAAATTACATCAGGCGAAAATCATCAGGCATAAATGACACCGACGGCAACTCTTCTCTGGCTCCTCGTGATCGTATTCGATACGGTCGGGCAACTGGCGTTCAAGGCCGCTGCCACCATCGATGAAGATCTCGATGGTCTGGCGCGCTGGCGTCACATGCTCAAAGACAAGTGGATCTGGATTGGTGTCGGGTCCTATGTAATCGAGTTTTTCAGCTGGCTTGCTTTTCTGTCTTTCGTGCCGCTCAGCATGGGAGTCTTAGTAGGTTCTATCAATATATTCGCAGTGATGTTAGGCGGTCGTATCTTTTTCAAAGAGCCCCTTTCTGCCAGCAGAGTCACGGCTATCACGCTCATCGCTATCGGTGTGGCGCTGGTGGGGTGGGCGTGATGAAAAAGTTCTATTTCATCGGATTTCTCATCCTCCTGGCTTTCGATACTCTGGCTCAGGTAGGGTTCAAGCTCGCTGCCACCAATACGGCTCCGGCTGCCCTGGAGCTTGCCTGGTTGATGAAAGTGGTCACCGAAGGCTGGATCTATGTGGCGGTCGCCGGCTATCTCGGAGCATTCGTCACTTATATGACTCTTCTGAAGCATGCCCCCATCGGACCTGCTTTTGCTGCTACTCACCTGGAGATCGTCACTGTCTCGATAGTCTCCTATTACTTCCTCGGAGAAGTGCTGACACCAGTACAGATGCTCGGGGGGCTTTTCATTATCGGTGGTATCGTCATACTCGCCTGCGAAAAAGAAAAGGAAGAGCACCAGATCGAAGCTGCATCAGAAAAGTCCCTGGTCGATGCTTTGTGAGATTCCGCCCACGGCAGGCATGCCGCTTTTAATAAGCGACTTTCTGTCGAGCTCGGGGCAAGCCGGTCTCGAAGAGAGCCTGGCTGAATTCTTGCAGGTCGAAAGCACTCAGGTCGAGAGCTCGGGCACAGCCTGTCTCGTAATCGCGCTCACGGCCCTTGCCGAAATTGACAAACGCAAGACCGTGATCGTGCCGGCTTATACCTGCCCCCTGGTGGCACTTGCGGTCAAGCAGGCGGGTCTGAGAATCAGACCTGTCGATACCGCGCCGGATTCTTTCGACTTCGATCCTGAGCGGTTACAAGAAGCCATCGACGAAGATTCACTGGCGATTATCCCCACCCATATGGGCGGACTCCCCGTAGATATGGAGCCGATAATGAACATCGCCGGCGGTGCCGGCATCTATGTCATCGAGGATGCCGCCCAGGCACTTGGTGCTCGATGGCAGGGAGCGAAAGCGGGCACCATTGGCGATATCGGTTTCTTTTCCCTGACCCGGGGTAAGGGTCTGACGATCTATGAAGGTGGCGTTCTTGTCGCCCGCGATGAGGATATGAGAAAGCGTCTCAGGCAGTGCGGCGACCGCTTGCGACAGATCAATAAACTATCCGAGATGCAAAAGATTATCGAGCTTGCCGGCTATCTGCTCCTCTATAATCCGGTGGGTCTCAGCCTGGTATACGGCATGCCGCTCAGATACTGGCTAAAGAACAAGAACTATGAGCAGGCAGCGGGGGATGTATTCGACGAGCGGATTCCGGTGGAAGCCGTCGGCAAGCTTCGCTGCCGTGTGGGGGCTGCAGCTTCGAGCCGTCTGGAGGCGATGCTGGTCGATTGCCGGAGGCGTGCCATGGAGAGAGTCGAGCGGCTCCGCGCCATTCCCGGATTGAAAGTTATCAGCGAATCTGCGGGCAGCGAGGGAACCTGGCCATTTCTCTGTCTGCTTGCCGGATCAAAGGAAGAGCGTGACAAGATCATGGACCGTCTCTGGAGCCGGGGGCTGGGGGTCACCCGCCTGTTCATCCATGACCTGTCCGGCTATTCATACCTCGAGGAGCTGGTCCCCGGAGGACCCTTCCCGAATGCCTCTTCCCTGGCTGATCGATTGTTCACGGTCTCGAACAGCCACTGGCTCGATGACAGGTCCTTCGACAAGATCATCACCGACCTGTGATCAATCTCGAGCCTGGGGTCTTCCACGGTAATCAGCCGCAAGGATGATTACCCTGACATCGGTCATATTACCCAATCCGGCTGATTGAATGGCTCTACAAGGATAGTAGACTCATCGCTTGTGTCCAGAACCGATTATCAGGGTAAAGCGATGACCGTAGCAGCAATTTCCAGAGATCTTTCATTCCTCACCGAAGAGCAGAAAGCCCCGGCGTTTTCGTTTTTCTTCAGAATCCACTCTGGTTCTGAAAAGCAACTTCCGGACGCAGGTCACATGCGGAGCAAGTGCCATGAGGTAATCAAAGAAGCCGGTATGGACTCGGCTCTGACTGAGAATCTGCTGAAAAAAGCCGATGGAGAGATCGACCGGCTCGACCTGAGCACCGGCGCCAGATCGGTTGGAATCTATATCGCTCCTGAGCATGCCGAGAGTCGGCTCTTCTATACATATATGCCCGAGCGGCAGTACCGCGGAGAATTCTTCTCCTGCCTCGAAACCCTTTACGCTCAACAAGAGTCGAGACCATATATCCTCTTCCATCTGGAGCCTCGTGACCTGCAGGTCTTCAAAGGCCGTGGAGAGCATCTAGAGCTCCTCGCCCCGTCTCCTGCCCTCGAGCGCCTGGAGCGCGCCTTCAAGCACCGTGACACGATGCATGCCGATCGAGACGGTAAGACGACCAAAGGCGAACATTCTTGCAAATCGATGAAAGAGCTTCTCGAAGCGATGGCGGAGTTATGCGCGGCTCTGGAGATGCCTGCGGCGATCGCTGGTTTCTCCCTGATTGGCGCCACGGAAGAAGATTTGAAAAAGTCCTCGATCAATGTCATAGCCCTGATCGATGAGGTTCAACGTGCCACCACTAGCAGTGACCTTCTCGAGCTCGGAGCGAGGGTCATGAAGCTCACGAGAGAGGGGAAGAGCAAAGAAGCGCTGGAGGCTTGCAATACTGCCGCCAGTGCCCATAGAATCGCCAGCCAGATGGACGAGATGCTCGCCTGCGCCAGAGAAGGGAGAGCCGAGGCGCTTCTTCTCGACTATCCCTCCTGGGAGAAGATGGGTCTGGTCGAGTTCACGCCCCTGCATGAGACGGTCAGAGAGACTCTATCCAAACATGGAAGAGTCGAGTTTTTGAGCGGTGACGGTCTCGAGCAATGGGGCGGCCACGTGATGCTGCTTCGTTATTGATATCGGTCGATGGGAAAGCCGATTGAGTATCTTCAGGTTCGATCCTGCCGTCAGCCGCCGATGAGTTTTTTGATACCGTCGATCCAGGTTTTCTTCTCGGGCTTGGGCTTGTCGGCATAAGCGCTTCGAGGCAGGGTCTTCCAGCATTTCGTGTCGACCTGGTGCTCTTCTGTGGTGGGAGTCTGGAAGCGCAGGTCCTGTATGTCGTTCTGGAGCTGGAGCAGTTCCTGATAGCGATTAGCCGGATTTGCTTGCAAGCACTTCTTCAAGATTCGCTCGAGTTCTCCACCAGCCAGGTCCGGACGGGCCTCGGATAAAGGCACCATTTTGTTGGCGATTTTGTTATTGAATACCTCAATCACCGAATTGCCGTCGAAAGGCATACGTCCCGCCACCATTTCATAGAGCACGATTCCGAAGCTGTAGACATCGGCACGTTTGTCCACTTTCTTGTCCTGGGCCTGTTCCGGGCTCATATAGTGAAAGGTTGCCCCTTCTCCCAGAACTGCCTGAGAATGAAGGTGTGGTGCCTCCGGATGAATGACCGAGTCGAGATCGATGAGCTTCATCTTCGAGCAGCGCTCACCATCGAGGACCATTATGTCCGAAGGTTTGAAGCTGGCATGCACGATGCCGCGGCAGTGCAGATGATCCAGGGCGTCTAAGAGTTGAAGCGAAAGATCCAGCACTTTATCCAGCGGTATTGTGTGGAAATACCGAAGAATCGCCTTCAGCGTATATCCATCGAGGAGATCCATGACAAGAAATGGCTCGCCGTCTTCGGTCTCCCCGAAATCATGAGCTTTGACGAAGCAGGGATGATTCACCTGCATCAGGGAAAGCCCTTCCTGGGCGAGCATCTCTTTGCCGGTGTTGGTGCTGCTGCGTGCTCGCAAGACTTTCACCGCCACCATCTCATTGCCAGGAAAGACCTTTGCCGAGTATACGCGGGCTGAAGAGCCGGATCCGACCATCTTCTGCACGAGATATTTCCCGGCTATGCGCTGATTCAGATGCGGCGGTGCGCAGGCTTCGTTATTCAGGTCGAGTTGTTCATATGGATCGAACATACTGTCTTTTTACCCCGTCCGAGATACCGGGCAAACCGAATCTCGATCTCCGCACTACGGGAAGATATTGGCGATGATCGTACAGATCTCGGCATAATCCCAGCCCAGGAAGGCGCCTGCGAAGGTCACCATGCCGGCGAACATCATGCCGAGGGCGACAAAGCCGGCCTGGGCGAAGTCGAGACCTGTTCTCGCCCGACTGGCGGGGGATTGGCAGGGGGTAGAGGGCTCGCAACACCAGGTCTGCGCGCAATACCGGAACAAGATCAGACCGCTTGCGAACAATATTGCTGCCGTCCCCATCAAATGGGTCTCTCCTGGAAAATGCATGGTCTCGCTCCTCATCTTGCCGTTTTACTGAGGCATGTGACCTCGAAGCAATTCTAAGCGCACTTCTTGACAACCGGGTCGATGTTCATCTTTTCTGAATATCGGGTTTCTCCGGCTTCTATCCTGGCGTTTTTATCTTGCTGCCTGCCGGGGTACATACATAGATAGGAAATTTTATGGCACGACTAGAAGGACCTCTGCAATAGAAGTAAGCTCTGACGTCTGTCCCAGGTGCGGTTTGTTACTGCGCAAGAACAGGAAAGGCTCGTTGACATCATGGGTCTTCAGCGATTCGAGCTGCATTTGCACGAGCAAGACCGCCGACATCCTCAAGTCGCTCTCGAATAACCGTCCACGACTGCCTCAGGGCAAGGCACCCGATCTGGGCAGTCGATACGAAGTACTTGACCTTATCGGTCGCGGTGGCATGGGCGATATCTACAAAGTCAAAGAGCTGGAAAGTAATAAGATTCTCGCCGCTAAAGTACTTCAGGCGGAATATCTCGACGACAGTAATGCAATCAAGCGGTTCAAACGTGAGGCGATGCTTGCCTCGAGGCTGCAACACCGGAATGTGGTCAATGTGCATGGCTATAGTCAGACCGACGATAATCAACTCTTTCTGGTCATGGACTTTGTAGACGGCGTGAGCCTCGAGCAGATCATCGGCTCTTGCGAGAGGATAAGGTGGGCCGATGCCATGAGCATGATCTTTCAACTCTGCAGGGCGCTAGCCTACGCCCATGCAAGTGGTATCATCCACAGGGATCTGAAACCGAGCAATGTCATGCTGTCCACTGATAGCAACGGGTTCGAACAGGTCAGACTGCTCGATCTTGGTATCAGCAAGGCCATTTCTTCAAGTGACATTCAGGACGACAAAAAGCTTACCCAGACCGGTGAGATATTCGGAAGCCCGCTCTATATGAGCCCCGAGCAGTGTCAGGGAGAACCGGTGGATGTCCGGTCGGACATCTATTCGCTCGGCTGTGTGATGTTCGAGATACTCACCGGCAGTCCGCCTTTCGATGCTGAGAATTCCGTCAAGGTGATCCTCAAACATATCAATGCTTCCAGAGCCGATCTTTTTACCAGGCTGGAAACCTGTGAAGTCCCGGAAAAGCTCAGGGAGATCATTGTGGGTGGCTGTCTGGCAACCAGTCCCGATGATAGATATGCAAGTATCGATGAGCTTCTGTCGGCTCTCTACGACTTCAGTGAAAAGCCATTCGATCGGTCGAAAACGGTGAAGAAAGCCCTCGTCGGTGTCGCAGCCAGCGTGGCGTTCATCCTTCTGGCGGGCGCCGGCTGGTACTATTCGCCCCAGATTCTTTCGCATTTCGCCCAGGAAAGAGCCGGTGAGAATGCCGCGTCCCGACCGACGGATATGAAAACCGAGCCACTCGCCGGCCAGCCTGAAAAACAGAGCAAAATTGAAAAGCAAAGCGAGATTGAAAAACAGAGCGCGATTGAAAAGCCAGCAGCGATGAAGACAGAGCCAGTGAATGAGCAAGCCGAGGTCGAAGCGACTGAGAGCCAGGCGAAAGCAATACCCGCCCCAGTATCGAAGGATAAGCCTCCAGGCGATACCGAGACGACCAGGTCAGCAGCGACCAGCGCGCCGCCAGTCAGAGCGGCAAAGCCTCGACCGAAGCCGCCGAAGAGTAACAAGCCTCCACACAAGAAGAAGCCTGCACATACAGAGAAAGCCGCTCCGGCAGCGTCTCCTGCAAAGGGCACCAGTCAACAGGACAGATGGTCCAGTTTCCGCAAGCACTATAAAGGAGAATGACCGTGTTGAAGAGAAATATGACACTATCTCTCGCGATCAGCCTGTTGAGCTTGCAGATGAGCATCCTGCCTTCATGCGCTGCTGAGCCGGCATCCCCTCAGGCGATCGTGAAGGCGCTCACCGATGCGAAGGCTGTGCGAGAGGGACAGAAGTTTTCGGCCAAACTGAACGGTGAGACAATCATTATCAGTACATGGGATAACGATGAAAAGCTTACCAACGAACAGTGCAAAGTCGAAGCCATTTTGATAAGCAAGACACTGGTCGACAACTTCCCTGACCATCTCTGTTACGAGACCCTCTTCTATAGCCCGCTTAACAGAACGAGCTACCGAAAGGTCATCGTCCAGCAAGCTCTCCTGCACACCTTCGAAAAAGGTGGTATCGGCGAAGAGCAGATGCTCAATACCCTGAATGTGATCAAGGGAACCGGACCGAGCGAGACGGCAGGTGCTGGTGGTACTCCGTCATACATGGGGATCGTGCTCAAGACAGGACCCTTCGCTGAAAGGCGAAAGGACCTTCTCGATGGTATCAAGGGTCTTGGGGATCAAGGTGTGGGAGTGACACCATTTATCCAGGCTTTCAAGGCCATGGAAGACCAGGTCGACCGGGACGATGCAAGCGTTGTGGACAGTGCTCTTCTCCGCCTGGAGAGATCTGTGAAAGAGCAGTATGATGCCCTGAGCGACGCCAGGAACAGGCAGGACTCGCCGAGCTTCCGGGATGCAAATAGAGTGACGGGATCGAACAGCCAGCAAGTAACAACCGTAAAAGCCGCCCGTGCCGATGGTAAAGTCAATCGCTGGGCTCTCGGTTTTTTTCCACTGCCGGAAAGGAAGATTCTCGAGAATCCTTCCGGATTCTGGGCTGAGAGTATAAATGCCTACAAGGCGAAAACCCACTCTACAAATCCCCAGAATTTGTATTTCGCTGCTCTCTGGTTTGCCTCTGTTCTGGAGACCAACGGGCGAGCGCATGAGGCGCAGCGTTTCAAGGAGATGTCCAGGTCTTTCCAGTGAAGGCACGCTAAGAGGGACCCGGCTTGCAAACAGTTCGAAAGATGAGCCTGTGGGTATATTCCCGTTAGCCATGTCACATTTCGACGGTTCTAGCGAGAAGAAGAAAGACGGCGGTGATTCCGGCGCCTTCCGCGGCCGGCGGCATCCTCTGTTCGAGCGCGGGGTCGACTGGAAGTCAATCGAGAAGGCCCGCTATGGCGGAATCGAAGCGGGTCTTGATGGTCTTT
>JAGQHH010000392.1 GCA_020431945.1 Cyanobacteria bacterium HKST-UBA02
TTGGATACTATATTCATGAATAGAAGCGGAAAGAAAAACGAGAAGAAAACAGGGGTCGCCTGAATCCTTCTCGAGCCCGAGAGCTAGACCGCCTCCAGGGGAGTGGTCGCCTTCTCGAGCAGGGCGATGAGGCTGAAAGCCTCATCCCGGCTGCCGCCGCAAACGTCGAGGCTCGGCTGGAAGCGCGAGCAGATCTCGGGGCGCTCGGGCTTGCCGAAAAGCGCACAGAGATTGTCTCTCGTCAGATGCGGACAGACAACGCCGGCCGGCTTGCCTTGCGGCATTCCGGGGATGGGAGAGGAAATCGAGATAGCGGTGCAGCACGCACCACAGTCGCGCCGACAATCCATGCCCCTGTTTCCTTCTCTTTAGTGGGGAAGAAAGAGCCCGGGCGGCCGGCATCCTGCCAGCCACCCGTGCCCGGTGAAACGTCAGCAGTCCGGTCAGAACAGCTTGAGCTGCACCGGCACCTGCCGTTCGGCTTGCTGCACCTCTCCACGCCCTTCGGCGGGAAGAGTCGCCGTTCTGCCGGTCTCAGCCTGCCTGGCAGCGACCGTCGGCACATCCGCCTTGATGGTGGAGAGGACGCCGAAGCTGCCTTCCTTGAAGTAAGCAGACTTTCCTTTCAGGTCGTAGACACTCCTGAGCACGTCAGAGAGCTTGCGGCGGCGCTCGTCGAAGCTGTCGTAGCGCGCATGGTCTCCGGACACGAAATTGAGCCGGAATGTGCGCCACTTCTTGCCATCGAAGATTGCTGCTCGAAACTGCCCCTGACCGCCGGTGTTCCCACGCCCTTGCTTGAGGTGGCTCCACAGTTTGATGTCACCTGCGGTGGCACTGCCCCGGAGCTCCAGAGACGGACGCTCGTCGGCAAGACCACCGGTCAGATGCACCCGACCGCTGAGCACGATGGGATCTCGCGCTTGTTTGGTCATATGCGATCCTTCTGTTTTCAGGTTGAACAAAAGAACAGCCAGCGGCGGTTTGACCCGCCGCCGGCTCCGTTACCGCCAGAGCTTCTCCGCTCAGGCAGCCTTCTCCTCGTCGATGCGCTTCACGGTCACCTCGGGATAGGTCTCCTTCAGCAACTCGATCTGCTCATCCACGCCACGCACGTAGAACTCCAGGCTGAAAGGCGGCTCGTCCGTGTCCATCACGGTCTTCACCACCCTCAATCCGAAGATTGCCGTCATGTCGTGCTGCAGCGGTCCGGCCATCTCAGCCAGAGCCCGGTGGCCCTTAGCCTTGACGCTCACGCTGTAGAGCAGCTTGTCCTTCTTGCCCGCCGCCATTTCGGCACGGGCCAGACGGCGCTGCATACCGAGCTTGGCACCACCGGCACGCTCGCCCACCACCACCATCTGGTCGGCAGCCGACGTTGTTCCCCCGTCTTCGACGAGGTAGAACGACAGGCCGTCCTTCCCTTCCTCATGGGTAACCTCGATGAGGTCGCCCAGAGAGATGGAGTTCTTGGTGAGCTCGCCACCGAGAGGCTGCTCGATATAGCGGTTGATTGCCCTGGTGATACCGCGAGCGGAATCGCTGCCCTTGGTCGCCTTGGCGAACAGGAACTTGCGAGCAGCATCGTCGACGGTGATGTCGAACTGCTGACCGCGAGGCAGCTCATCTTCGATGCGGCGCACGAACAGCCCGATATGCACGTCGAGAATGGCGCGCAGATCGTCCTTGCTGAGCTTCTGGGCGATGACGACCTCGTCGATACGGTCGATGAACTCCGGAGCATAGCGATTCTCCAGAACTCCCTTCACCGTGCTTTCGATGTCGTCCTGAGTGATCACCTTCACACCGGCGTGGAAGCCGATGGTGCGTCCCAGCTTGGACAGCTCGAAAGCCGCCACGTTGCCGGTCAGGAAGATGATGCAGTCACGGAAGTCGGTGGGCTCGTTGGAGCCAAGGTCCACCTGACCTTCGTACATGATGCTCAGGAGCACATGCTCGAGATCCTCGGAAGCCTTCTCGATCTCGTCGAAGACGAGCACCGAAACCGGCACGTCGGAACCCTTGCGGGACGCCACGATGTTGTGGCGGGAGAGACGAGCCGACGGGTCGATCTGGGTCGGCTTCAGGGCAGCTGCCTTGTCGGGGTCACGGTGACCGACGTAGGACGGCGGGGCTCCCAGGAGCTGGGAGATGCGATGCTTCTCCTTGTAGGCACCGCACGGGATGCGGATCAGAGCCTCTTCGTCCTGGTGGAGGAACTTCGCCACCATGGAAGGAGTGAGGGTCTTACCGGTACCGCGCTGGCCGAGCAGGAACACCACATAGATGGGGCGCTTCTTGTTGCGCAGCGGGTTGAAGGCCTGGCGGTAGGCGCGGCCTGCGACGCCGACGAGACCGGGCTGACCGACGATGTTTCCATTCATGAAATCCATCATCGCCTGCTCGCGATCGCTCGGCACGTTCACTTCCAGAAGCCTGCGGACCTTGCGTCCGGGCTCATGGGTTTTGCTTCTCTGTCGTTTCGTAGTCATGGTCAACTCCTAACTTTAATTGCCGGCGTGCATGGCCGGCGGGTTTGGAAAAGAGTCGACCACCGTCGGAAGTGACGGCAGCCGACCGGCGCCTGTCTGAGGGTATGCACTGTCACCCTCTGGCAAGGCACCATTTACAGAACTTCGTCCCGCGATCTTGCATGCGGCGATAGCCCTCTTTTCCAAAAGAAGGAGTTATCGACCGACGTCAAGAAACCGTGCCCCGGAGGGGACACTGGCCCGCGAGAGTGCTACTAACCGGAGGTGGAGGCTTCCCGTTTGCCTGGTCTTCGACTCCGTCCGGCTAGCTCATGGAAGCTACTCCTTTCGAGAAAGGCGCAGCATTTCCATGTACGAAGGCGCAACCTCGCGGTTGGCGTCTCCGAGCAGCTCGGCGGTGACGTCTTCGACCAGACTACGGGCCCCGGCAACATCTTCTTGTCGCCGGGCGATGACCTCTACCTCGAGATACGGACCCGAGTACGACCCGAGACCGGTTACGCGATCGAGCGCGACAGTGACGGAAAGCTCTCCCCGATACCGGCGCTTACGGTACTCCGTGCGCTTTTTCGTGAATGAGAGCAGGTCCCCGCCTGCAAGCCTGCTACCCAGACTCAGGAAGCAGCCCCGGGTGAGCTCGTCGAACGGATCGCTTTCACGCTCTTCGCGCTCGCGTCCGCCTTCGACTTCCACCCAGGTCTTCATGGTCAGAACCGTCGACTTGCCGTCTCGACCGACAATGTCACGAATCCGAATCATGTCGGACTCGACCTCGGCCGGGATGAACGTGTCCGTTATCTCGACCTCGGGTACCCTGTCGAATCCGGACTCCGTGAGGACTCCGGGCAGGTTGCTCATCTCCTTTTCGGACAGCCGATACTTTCGCTCGACTTCGAACTGGAACGAGGCCTCTTTCCCTTTCGACAGGTTCAAACGCTGAAGGAATCGCAGGAGCCATCGGAGGACTCCGCTAAGTAGATTCATAGGCATATCCTTCATGAGGTTGGCGAGAAATCAAACGCGTTGGGCACGCGAATGAATTATAGGCTCAGTGGTTGAGATTGAAGCTAGATGTGAGGTTTCTACTCGCCGGTAAATTGAAAAGAGGTGATTTAAAACTACACTTGTCAAGAGCTCAAAAGCCATACTGGATAAGAGCTTAGATTAAATCAGTCAGGTGGCTTCGATAAGTGTTAAGAGCAGAGATCGTGACACTGTACATAAGGCTTTTCGGGGATTACACACTCTCTATATCTGTTGCATAGTCTGATCTGATACTGCCCAGCCAGTCAGAGAGCCGACATCGATAACAGTCGCTCAGCTAGCGAACTCGTCTAATCAAGAGATGCAAAGAATGAAATCCCTCCACCGGCTACGATAGCTGTTAATGATCACATCTGAAACTATCTCGTACTGAGCATTACTGGTTCTGGAATCGGAAAACCTGACCTGTTTTCTTTTCTGTTAAGCAGTCGAAACGATGTCAGTAAATTCCTTTCTTAAGGCCACATTTGCACAATCAAATCTCTGATGTACTGGCTCAAGTTTTCAATAAGGTTTCGCGCGCCCCTGTAGAATCTACAGCAACCAGCGTCAAGCAAAGACGTCATCGAACGGTTTATACCGAGCGAGGTTGCAGACTGCCCGGACGCCCGACCGCCTGGATCACTAGACAGGATCACCAGATGCGATATCGCCTGCCCGTGTCTCCCCGGAGACAGCAGGCGATTGTTCTCTAACTTAGATAGAAGGAGCCTGACAATGGCAACTCTAGCAAAGCTGAAGCCGGCAAAGGCGCCCACGCTCTGCGTCGAGCCCCAGGGTTCGCCGCTCGTGCTCGGTGCCGGTGGCTGGAACATCTTCCACCACTTCGGCGTACTCGATTCGCTCGCTCGTCACGACATATCGTTCGGTCCCGTGGTCGGTGCGTCGGCTGGCAGCACCACTGCCGCCTTCGTCACCAACGGCTACGGACCCGAGCAACTCGTGGAAATCTTCCTCGAGATGGCTGACGACCGGCACAACTTTTCGGTTCTTCTGGAAGCGTTCAAGCCCTGCGATCCTCTCGCCTTCTCGGTGGGCGGACTGCTTTCCCTTGAGCCCTCTTTCCGGAAGATGGTCGAGCGTTATGGTCTGAAGCCCAACAACCGGCTGAAGATCGTGGCCTGCGACTACTTCACTCGCGAGCCTGTGGTTTTCGAGGGCGAAGACTACGACCTGGCCACGGCACTTGCCGCCTCCGGCGCCGTGCCCGGCGTGTTCCAGCCCGTCTGGGACATGACTCACGGTCGTCCCCGGTTGCTGGTTGATGGTGCGATCTACCACTACAACCCGACCGAGTTCTGCGATGGTCCCGCCATCGTCAGCAAGTTCCGCCCGGCAAGCGATCTTCCCCGCGAATGGAAGACGCCCATGGACCTCTACTTCCACTTCCGCGAGCTGTTCTTCCCGCTGGCTGGCAACAACCGCTACGTCGACCCGGTGAACAACCTGGTCATCGAAACCGGATTGCCCCACGTGGCTGGTCTCAACTTCGGTCTCTCGAAGGAGACCCTTGTGTCGATGGTCGAAAACGGTCGCAAGATCGCTGACGAGGTCCTCGACAAGGCCATCGCCGACGGGCGCTTCTGCACCGCCGGGGTCTGAAACTAAACCTCAGAGAGCGCGGACGCGGTATCATTGCGTCTGCGCTCTCAGATAAGGAGGTCCCGTGGCCAAGCCACTCGCCAACAAGGTTGCCCTCGTCACAGGTTCGACGAGCGGCATCGGACTCGGCATCGCCAGCCGCCTCGCCGCGGCCGGCTGTCATGTGATGCTCAACGGCATCGAAACCAACGCTCAAGCCGCTCCCATCGTGGCTAAGCTGAAGAGCCAGTCGCGCAAGAAGATTCGCTATCACGGCGCGGACATGAGCAAACCGGACGAGGTCGCCGACCTGGTCGACGCGACAGTGCGCGACCTGGGCGGTCTCGATATCCTCGTCAACAATGCAGGCATCCAGTTCACCGCCTGCGTCGAAGACTTCCCGGTGGCGAAGTGGGACGCCATCATCGGCATCAACCTTTCGTCGTCCTTCCACACCATGCGCAAAGCCGTCCCGGTGATGCGCAAGGCAGGATGGGGAAGAATCATCAACATCGCTTCCACCCACGGTCTCGTGGCGTCGGTAAACAAGGCAGCTTATGTAGCCGCCAAGCACGGTGTTCTCGGTCTCACCAAAGTGGTGGCTCTCGAGACCGCCGAGTCGGGCATCACCGTCAATGCGGTCTGCCCGGGCTGGGTGCGCACTCCCCTGGTGGAGAAACAGATTGACGACCTCGCCTCCGCCGAGTCGATCGGCAAGGATGAAGCCGTCATCAAATTGCTCGCCGCCAAGCAGCCGAGCAAGAGATTCACCGAAGTCGACCAGCTCGGCGACCTGGTGGTCTTTCTCTGCTCGGAGGCAGCCGCCAATATGACCGGCATCGCCATCCCGGTGGACGGAGGCTGGACGGCTCAGTAAGAGCCGCTCCACAGGCATCAACTCAAGCGTAAGAGGCTCGCCATGAGCGCAGTCGCCTGCGCTTCGACTCTGGTCCTGGTGGACATGCAGCCGCGTTATCAGGCAAGCAGGTCCATCGTTCGCCAGGTCGAGGACGAGATAGACCATGCCGTGGAAAACGGCTGGCCTGTCGTAGTTTTGCAGTACAAGAACATGGGTCGGACGCACAAACGTCTCCTGGACGCCCTTTACCGCAGAGGTGCACGCTATGTCCTCAGGGTGAAAGCCCGCCCGGACGGTTCGCACCATGTGGCGGAAGCCTGCAAGATGCACGGCTTTCCCACCTCGCGGTTCAGGCTCTGTGGAGTCAATGCTCTGGCCTGCGTCAAGCAGACAGCCCTCGGTCTCCACACCCGCTTTCCCGAAAGCCGGGTCGAGGTCGTGAAAAGCGCCTGCAACGGTCCCGGGGTCGTCGACTGGTCCCGGTTTCCGTCCCGGAAAAACCTGATTCTAATCTCTAGAAGGACCAGCACCATGAACTGTGTACCGCTCGAGACCGGCGCCACTGCGAGCTATTCCCGGACAGTGACCGGCGAGGACATCGTCGCCTTCGCGAATGTGACCGGCGACAAGAATCCCGTTCATCTGGACGAGGAACATGCCCGGCAGACTCCCTTCAAGCGTCGCATCGCTCACGGGATGCTCACCGGCTCGTACATCTCCACGGTTCTGGGCACCATCCTTCCCGGTCCCGGAACGATTTACCTGGAGCAGAACCTCAAGTTCCGCGCTCCGGTTTTCATCGGCGACACCATCACCGCCCGGGTGACGGTGGAGTCCTACGACGAGGCGAAAGGGATCGCCGTCCTCAAGACCGACTGCGTCAACCAAGACGGCAAGGTGGTCATCGAGGGCAGCGCCAAGATCCTCTATCGCCGGTAATGCAGAAAACCGAGGAGCTCCTGCCGACTTCACGGCAGGAGCCTCTCTCACAAGAGACACGACTATGTACATTTGCAGCTGCCGTGCCGTAACCGATGGTCAGATCAAGAAAGCCGTCAGTGAAGGCACCAGAACATTCAGGGCTCTGTGCAAACAGCTTGGCTGCGGGACCCAGTGCGGGATCTGCGCCAGGTACGCCAAAGAAGTTTTCGATCAGGCGAAGAAAGACCAGCCCGGAGATAAATCCTCCGGCGGAGGAAAGAAATAATGCCTGAAAAGCATGTTCCAAGCTTCGAAAATAGGGCTATAACTTTCGCTACGCGGAACTTGTAGCCCTTTCATTTTTGGCGTATTATTACTGTCTTCTACAGTAGCTCGTCGACCAGCAAGGAGGGTTATAACCCTATTTTTTTGCTTCCAGTTACATAGCGTAGTATCACGGGACCTCCGGAAAATTTGAAAGTGAACTGTGAAGGGGAACGGAATATTCATCCCGTTCCCCTCCAAGTTCGTTTTAAAAGTTCTGCTATAGCTTTGCTTAGGCTGCCCGCGCCTCTTCGGCGAGTTGCTTCAGCACTTTTCGCAGCGTACCGGGGAAGCGCACTTTCTGCGGAAAGACAAGACGCAGAGCATTGCGCCCGAGTTGCAGATCGAGCCCGTCGGGATCGCAGCCGACGCACTTCCATTCACCGTCCTTGCCGCCAAGCAGCTTGGTGGCATACAGGCGGCATGTATCGGCGTGGTCTTCGTTGAGATGGTTAACGAAGTCCACTTCCGCTTTGACGAATGAGCGTGCATTTTCGATGTCGGTCAGGATCTCGTTCGGCTTCACGTCGAAGATACGACCGAAGCCACCGACGACGTGACCACCTTCTACGACCATCCGGTAGTACCCGAAGTCGTGAATCGACGCGTAGACACGTGCATCCGGCTGGCGAGCCTGATATCGACGAATGTCCTCGGCGTCCGTGGTAGAAACGAGTGAGCCGGTCAACGACAGTCGTCCGTTGGCCAGCGGATTGCCGTAGCCGCGCTCATCGACCATCAACGAGATGCGACTGTCGCGCAGAACATTCTGCGTATGCACCGCCAGGGTCGAAATGAGCAACAACGGTGAGCCGTCGTGCGCGGTTGCGACATTGACGAGGGAAACGAAAGGCATGCCGTTCGGCATCAGCGTACCAAGCGACGCAACCCGCGCCTGGCGCAGAAGCTTCTTGGCGCTGTCTGCCTTGTTGAGTTTGCGTGGTTTCATGGATTCATCCTCTTGCCACTGTTAATTGGAGCGAAGGCAATTATGGTGTGCATTGCCAAACCACCTTTCTGCAAACAAGAAATCGTCTTCTACGGAAAACAAAACCGGAAAAAAGACCTAGGAATCGTGAGTAACCAAGCTGAGATTCCTGATTTTTCCGCAAGGTCGTTGCCAAAATCTGAGAACACATAGCTCGCTTACTCAGGCGTTCTTATTGAAAGAGATGATTAGAAGCGGAAAATGCGGTCTTTCGAGTCCTTAAGTATGAAAAAAGTAGCTTTTCATCCTACCAATCACGCACACTTCCGTTCCAACCTATTTCAATTACTGGTAGTTAAGACGCCAGCCGCGTGACAACCACCCCCAACTGGAGCCATCGCTGGTTCCAGCTTTATTCATCGAATCTGTAGAAAACCTGAAGAGTCGGTCTTAGAGCCGCTTTAGACTAAAATCTGGCTGGCCTCGTTCACGCTAGCAGCATCGGTTAAAAACCCGAGCTTTATTGGTATATCTGCGGCAAGCGCCAGACCAGAGCAATGCCCGAACAGACACGAAAAGCGAATCCCAAGATCAAGACGATCTGCCCGCAATGCGGCAAAGCACGGGTCGCCAGAGGATCCATAACCGGCTGGCTGTTCTCGGAAAAGCATTGCACCTGCTTTACCGGCGGGCTGCCGGGGCTTTCTCCGGGACGGACCGATCCAATCGAGACCGGCAGCAGCAGCGCCGATCTACCGTCCGAGGCTCTCGGTGCCAACTTTCAGTTCCTGGCGCTTCTTGGCAGGGGAGGCATGGGCTCGGTATACCGAGTTCGGGATCTCTCCCTGGGGACAGATTTCGCCGTCAAGATCCTGAACGAGGAGCTGGCTGAGAATGCCGAAGCCCTCAAGCGTTTCTATATGGAGTGCGAAGCCGCCTCCAGCCTCAGCCATCCAAATCTGGTGTCGGTCTACAAGCACGGACAGACGAAGCAGGGATGCCCCTATCTGATCATGGACTATATCGAAGGCGAGAGTCTGGCTGCCATTCTCGAGCAAGAGGTCTATCTGGGACCCGGGCGCTGCCTGGGGATTTTCGTACCGGTAGCAGAGGCCCTGGCCTATGCGCACAAAGAGGGGATCCTGCACCGGGACTTGAAACCGGCGAACATCATGCTCACCACCGCCACCGCTCTCGAGATGGTGAAGCTAGTGGACTTCGGCATCGCCAAGGCACTCGAGTCGAACATTCGCATGACCCAGGACCTGACCAAGACAGGCGATGTCCTGGGAACGCCGATCTATATGAGCCCGGAGCAATGCCTGGGCTTCCAGCTCGATGCTCGCTCTGACATCTATTCATTCGGCTGCCTGATGTGCGAGATGCTGAGCGGCAGTCCGCCCTTCGCCGGTGAGAACGCCATGCAGATCATCGCCCATCATCTCAACGAGGCTCCCATCGATGCCGGGGAGCGCTTCAACCGGATGGGCATTCCACCGGGATTGCAGGACATCGTCTTCACCTGCCTTGCCAAAGATCCGAATGACCGGTACGAGAATATGGATAATCTCTTGAAAGACCTGATTGCAGTGGCGGAAGGCCGCCGTCCCTCGGTGTCCACATCGAGAGTAAGCACCACTCTTCGCTCACCCTTCACGGGCTTGATTCTCGAGGTGCTTCCATTTTCAGTGCCGGTCCTGGTCTTCACTTTTTTCTCGCTGGTTCGGGAATTGAGCGCTCATCGAGTCATGGATCACTGCGGCTGGTCTGCGGCAATCGGATTGCTCCTCGTCCTCTTCTACGCAGCCAAGGCCTATCACCTGAAAGCAAGCTCCACCCTGATCGACCGGCGAGGCTCTTACAACCGCCGCAAGATACGAACCCTGGTCGCCACCGCCATAGCAGCCCTGGTATTTTGCCTGAGCCAGCCTCTGGTCTGGATGGACTATCTGGCCTTCGATGCACTGCATGCTTTCGACAAGAGCAAATATGCGCTCTCCTGGTACTTTGCCCTTCTCTGGGTCATCCTGGCCCTGGTTCCTTTTCTCGCGGCTCGCAATAGTTCGCGCTAGCCCTGCCAGCTTTCCGCCTTGAAGCTGGCACCAGGGGCGTTTTCCTTAAAACTCGCCTCCAGCCAAGGTTTTGGGCGCTACTGAGATTGCTGCGGGCGGTCTTGCTTGCTAGGTTCGATTTATCTGTTGACAACCCCAGCCGGACCGGAGAGATCGCGCCACAACCATCATCATCGCTCTACAGCCGGCTTTTACCCGCCTCCGTCTTCGACGGGGCAATTTATAACGACATTACGAAAGGATCACGCCAATGGAAACCACGATTCGTAAAAACAAAAACCAGACCGCCATCGAGAGAGCACAGCAAAAACAAGTCGAAGGGTTGAGACTGACCCGGCACTACTGCGCCCATTCCGATTGCGACCGACCCGATAGCCGTATCGAACTGAAAGACCTGCAGCCGGTTATGAGTGTTTCTCTCAAGGGCCGCAAAATGGTCTTCTACCACAGGGACTGCTTCAAGAAGTAGGCCTTCTTTCTTTTAACTCAATTGCCCCAGGGCCGATAGGAGTCTGAAATGAAAACTGCAACCGAAAGAAAAACAAACGTTTTAGACACCGGCCGGCACCAAACTGCTCACACAGTAATCCGGCTTGATCCAGGCAAACTGACCGAAGCCGAGAAGAGCTTCAGCGAAGGCTTCGCGAAAAGCGTGATCGGTCAGCCGGAAGCCGAGAAGGTCGCGCGGATGGCATATAACGCCATCAACAATCCCCTGAGGGACAGAACCCGGCCCGCCGGGATCTATTTCCTCATCGGACCTTCCCGAACCGGCAAGTCCCTGACGGCCAAGACCCTGGCTCGCCTTTTCCACGGCAGCCAGGACGCTCTCACCAGGCTCCAGGGAGGGGACTACAGAGAAGACGCCCAGGTCCTCGATCTGAAAGGGGCGCCTCCCATGTACACAGGCTACAAAGACCCCACCGACCAGGAAAAGCAACCGGCTCCGGAGGACATCGATCCCACCTCGGTGATCTCCACCCACAACCTCAAACGCGCTCGCAAGGGCTCGCAGACCGAAGTGGACATCATCGTCATCGATGAGTTCGAGAAGTCCGCTCTGGAATTCTACAAGCTCTGGATGGGCGTGTTCGACACCGCCTTCCTGCGGCTGGGCAACGGTCAGGAAGTGGACTTCAGCAATGCCATATTCATTCTGACCAGCAATCTGGGCATGCACGAGCTCGAGAAAATGGCCAGGGGTCCCATCGGCTTCAGCACCGGTAAGAAAGAGATCGACAGGCAGGATGTTGCCTCTGTGGTGGCAAGCGCCATGGCCCGGGCCTACCCGCCCGAGTTCCGCAATCGCCTGGATGCCGTGGTCCTCTTCCAGCCCCTCCAGGGAGCCGAAAAACGCAGGATCGTCAGCCGCGAAGTAGAGCTCCTGCAAGAGCGCATCGACAAACAGCTCGGCGCCGAGGCCTTCGGAATCGAAGTAACCGAGAGCGCTGCTGCCACGATCATGACCCGGGCGGAAGAATCAGGCAAAGGAGTAGCCGAGATCAAACGGCTCCTCAACCTGGTTCTGGTCGAGCCCCTGGGCCGCGAGCTGCAGAGAGGCACTATTAATGGTGGCGACCTGGTGTCCATATCGGTTGAATCCGGGGAGCTTTCCTATTGCGTAATCAAAGGAGGCAGGCTGGTTGCCCGGAGCACCGAGACCTATAACGGAACCTATATTACCGGCTCCTTCGACCGGAGACTGGAGCGGGCCCGGCAAATCGCCGACCTGATGGCCGCCGAGGGCCGCGCCCCCCAGCGCTATATCCTCAGACTCTCCGGAGCGGAGCTGAAAGAGCTGGAGCAACTGGGCACCAGCCTGGTTGCAGATCTCGAAAGCAGTTTCGGTTTGCCGGTGGAAATGACGGCCCTCGATCGTCTGGAGGCGCCGGCATTCAAAGCCGTCTTCCGGGCAACCGGCGAGCTCCTGGATCTGATCAGAGAAAAATACCCCGAGCTCAGCTTCAAAATGGTCCAGTAAAAATGCGGGAGGGGATTTCAGATCCAGGTCTGACTCCCCTCCCGTCATCGCCAGTTTCGGGGACTGGCAATATCCTCTATGAACCTGAAATCCTCTACGAACCTTACATTTTTCATTCTGCCTGCCAGCCGTGAGGAAAGTGTGAGGGTGCGACGTGAAAGCTA